>JBOGBZ010000211.1:0-12235 GCA_051656485.1 Cellulosilyticaceae bacterium | reverse complement strand
GAATTACAGTATGAACTAGCTGACTATGTCAATTGGTTTAATAACCATAGGATCCATTCTTCCCTAGGATATGATACACCTAGTGCGTTCCGAAAAAATACCCTTAAAAAAGTTGTCTAGTTTACTGTTGACAATCCATTAGGATAGACCTATAAGATAAGCCAAATAAGGAGGAATGAAGGATGCAAAAAGGATTAACAGAATTAGTATTTATATTGGATAGAAGTGGATCTATGGGAGGTTTAGAAAGCGACACAATAGGTGGCTTTAATGCCATGCTTACCAAACAAAAAAAGCAAGAAGGAGATGCACGTGTCACGACTATTCTCTTTGATGATGCCTACGAGGTATTACATGATCGCATCCCTATTGCTGGGGTAAGGCAAATGGACGATAGCCAGTATGATGTCAGAGGCTGTACAGCCCTACTGGATGCCATAGGTAAGACAATCAACAAAATCACCAATGTACAAAAGCATACCAGTGAAGAACTACGAGCAGAAAAAGTGATTTTTGTCATCACGACAGATGGCCTAGAAAATGCCAGTAAGGAATACTCCTATAACAAATTGAAAAAAATGATTGAGCAACAAAAAGAAAAGTACAACTGGGAATTTATATTTATGGGGGCAAATATGGATGCAGTGGCAGAAGCAAAGAAGTTTGGCATTGATGAAGACCGAGCGGTGACTTACCAAAATGATAGTAGGGGTATAGCACTTAACTATGAAGTGCTGGCAGATACCATTCAAGAGATTCGTATGTGTGAATCATGGGTAGGAAGTGAGTGGAAGAAGCGTATAGAAAAGGATGAGGCTACAAGAGGCAGGGGAAAGAGAAGGTAGACTAAGATAGGAATAAAGCTAGAAGTGCTGACAATAGGCACTGGTACACATGATTTAAGAGGTTATGACCACGAGGAATTAGAAAAAGTAAATGTATTTATCGGTAAATTTGATATGGCAGTTTAGATACACTATTGCTATAATAATAAAAAGAACTATACAAGGTAAGGAGAAGCATATGACGACTTGTACAGATAAAGAATTAGAATTTGCTGTGTATCTTATTAATAAAGTGGCAGACTATATAAATAAGCCTATTTCAGAAGTATATAAGAAGTTGGATGCAGGAGATATTATTGATGGCTATATCATTAAATGCTATGACGTACTCCATACGTTAGGCGAGCGATACTTAGTAGAAGATATCATAGAAATGATGCAAATAAGAGGGATGTCATTATGATTTTATACCATGGGACTAATGCAGAGATTGTAAAGCCTGATGTGCGATTTTCTAAAAGTTATCTTGACTTTGGAAAAGGATTTTATTTAACAACTTATAAAGAACAGGCGGAGAAATGGGCAAAGCGTAAGGCGTTAAGAGTTGGAGGGATACCCCTTGTGCATAGGTATGAATTAGATGATAAGATACTAAAACAATATAAGTGTCTGCATTTTCAAGAAGATGACAGAGAATGGCTTGAGTTTATATCTAAATGTCGAAGTGGAGAAGATCGGTACAAAGCATATGATATCATTATAGGTAGTGTGGCGGATGATGATGTATTTAAAACGGTAGATATGTATTTTAAAGGTATCTGGGAAGTAGAAAGAGCATTAAAAGAATTACGATACTACAAACTCAATGACCAGGTATGTATTATCAATCAAGAGATACTTGACAAGCATCTTAACCAGATAGAAGTATATGAGGTGGTGGAATAATAATGACACAATCAGATCAATTAGAAAAAGTATATATACAAAATCTTGAGAACAACATTATTAAGTATCTTGCAGAAAAATTAAAGATAGGTAATAGACAAGCAATGGATATTTACTATAAGAGTAAGCTTTGTGAGCAAATTCATCAAGGGTTATATGGTATTCAATATATGGACTATAAATATTTAGCAGAAGATCTTATAGAAAATGAATTGAACAAAATAATTTGATTCAATGAGCTCCTAGATGGAGCTTTTTTAGCATGCTAAAAATCGGCAATCTATCCTATACTAGTGGTATGATAAATAGTATATAAGAGGATAATTGGGCAGGAGAAGAGAAGTAGATAATTAGGATCAATAAGAAATGACAGACATCTTGTATAGAGATAGATGTTAATGGTAATATAAAATAATAAGTGTAAAGGATGTGAGAGAATGGGAAATACTGCAAAAATCTATGATTTTAAAACAGAGATGATAAATGGTAAAATATATTATATGTCGCCTAGTGCATCACCTTTTCATGGGATGATTATAGGGAACTTATATATGATCTTAAGAATGCATTTAAGTGGCAAAGAATGTAAAGTATTTACGGATACAATAGACGTCTTTTTAGATGAATCCAATAGAGTCATTCCAGATATATCTGTTCTTTGTGATAAAAATAAGTTTACAGATAGAGGCTATGAAGGTATACCTAAGTTAATTGTTGAGATTATTTCTCCAGGATCAATTAAACGTGACCGTTTTGAAAAGAAAACACTCTATGCAGAAATGGGTGTGCCATACTTTTGGCTTATAGATCCCAAAAATAAGACTATAGAGGTATTTACTCTAGAAAATGGTGAATACGTTCTTGAAGATATTTATACGGAGTATGATTTGTGTGATATGGAACGTCTTTCAGACGAAGACAAGTCAAAAGTGGCTACAACATTTAAGACAAAAGCATTCCCGGACTTAGAGCTTAACGTGAAGGAAATATTTGAATTTAATTAAATGATAGAGGGGTAGGTACATCACTAGAGATGTATCTACCTTTTGTCTTGAGTAGTTGACTTGGAACTATGCAAGTGGAGGATTTTAGGATAAACTTAAAAGAAAAAGCGAAAAAAGGAGTATCCTGTGAGAATAGATAGAAACCAACTGAAAAATATTGATGAAGTACGCTATCTAAGTACTGAGAATACATGGCGCTACCGAACGATTATGCGTATGATGTACAAGCAGTACGATAAGATGAAATATTGGCTTTTTAAGGAAGATATCTATGAGCTCATGAGGCAGTATGATGACTTTAATAATTATACACTCGAGCAACTCAAAGCAGATCTGGATCAGCTCACTCAGTGGGGGAATCTGACGGCTATTGCTGATACCACAAAAGTCAAGACAGTAGAAGAGTTTAAGAATCGTGCATTTCGCTACCAGTTGAGCCCTTATGCTATTGAGATCGAAAGAATGCTCATGGCACTAGAACATATGCAAATTGAAAATACAGCGACGCTGGAACAAGCACTAATCGAGCGTTTTTTAGAACTGCTAAGACAGTACAAGCCTATGATGCATCAAGAACCGAAGAAGATTTACGAATGGTGGAAGGCGTTATATACGGCATTCCGCGAGCTCAACCAAAATTATCAAGACTACATTAGTACATTCTATTCGCCAAAGACAGAAGAACTGATGCGCACCACAGCTTTCTTGGTGTTTAAAGAGGCATTTGTGAAGTACTTGAGAGATTTTATCAGAGGGCTACAAGTGATCACCTTATCTATACGAGAAGTCTTTGAGACGATGGAGGAAGATGCGATCGAAAGCCTTCTTAAGCAAGTGTTGATTTATGAGCAAAGTATTGTTAATGTGCAGCTTACTATAGATGCGGAAGAATACTTAGATATCAATAGAGGGCGCTTTGTGAGTATGCGGGAATGGTTCGTCAGTACACCGAGTCATGTATGTCTAGTCGATAAGCTTATTGATAATACCAATGAAATCATCCGAAAGTTAACCCGTTTTGCAGCGCAAATAGCTGATAAGCGTACCAATAATATCAATCGAAAAGATGAATATGCAAAAATGGCAGCTATCTTCAAAGTGGCAGAGACGATAGAAGATGCACATAAGTTAGCAGCCATGCTATTTGGAAGCTGTGGGACGTGCCATGTACTAGCCAAAGAGACGCGCCAAACGGAAAATATAAATAGTAGTATCTTTGAAGAAGTACCTACACACATTCTAACCAAACCCCGTGTACGTACCTTTAGAGAAAAAACAATTAAGAACC
Source organism: Cellulosilyticaceae bacterium (assembly GCA_051656485.1). Lineage (GTDB taxonomy): Bacteria > Bacillota > Clostridia > Lachnospirales > Cellulosilyticaceae > JBOFDK01. Next base: position 8,213 of record JBOGBZ010000211.1, on the reverse strand, counting down.
CAATCATCGACAAAGCTGCTTTAAAAGAAGAAAAAATACGTATACTCTTGGAAAAAAGAAGGCAAGAATCTGAACAAATTGAGAAATTTATAGCCAACAACCAAATTGATTTCAAACACTTGGGTGAGATTAGTGTATGGGAGCGCAAGCTTCTCCTAAAATGGCTTACAAAAGGAAGGACGAGCAAGCAAAAATGGCATCAGACAGAAAGTGGCAAGTGGTTCCAGGTATGTTTGCAAGAGCCAACGGAGCAAATCATCTTGCAGTGTGAAGACGGTGTGTTCAAGATGCCGTATTATAAAATGTACTTTAAAGGAGATGAGGCGTGATGGAAGTGCTTAAGACATTGTTAGAATCTAATTTTATCTTGAAAGAAAAGCAACGTGAGCTTTTTTATACTATCAAAGATAGCCACAAAGCCTTTAAACCTTTTATCCAAGAAAAGTTAGGTTATGAGCTTGTCATACGACCAGATTTTATTCGCCTAGAGAAAAGGCCAGGTAAGGCGGAGTGCTGGATGGGGATCGAGGGATTTGAAGAAACCATCGAGTATGTTTTTTGGATGCTTCTTTTTATCTTTTTGGAAGACAAAAACAAAGAAGATCAATTTCTACTATCCCATATTACTGATTTTATTGTAGGGCATGAAGTGGGTCAGGACACGGATTGGACACAGTATAAAAATAGACGAAGCCTTATCAAAGTACTTAAAGTAGCGATACGTGAAGATTTGATTCGTATGATTGATGGGGAAGAAGAGAGCTTCGCACAAGATGCTGCCCAGGAGATGTTGTTTGAAAGCACAGGCTTATCACGCTATATGGTGCGCAACTTCCAAGAGCAATTAGAAGGGTACACAAGCTACAAAGATTTTGAAAATGAGCAAGAGAACTTAATCAATATCCAACGTGGTGGTGCGAGACGGAATAGGGTATATCGCAGGCTTTTGCTTTCACCAGTAGTTTACCAAGAAGGTAGCAATGATGAGGATTTCAACTACATCAAAAATTATAAACATATCATTGAAGAAGACTTCAAGAAGTATTTGGGATGGGAGCTCCATGTGCACCGCGGAGCAGCAATGGTGATCCCACTAGAGAAAGATAAGATTACCTACAGACTACCAGCTAATAATGCCTTAAGTGATCTCCTTCTACAGTGGAATTATTTGATTTGTCAAAAGCTCCATGAAGGCCAGTTGCAAACAACGATAGACGATAAAATCATGATGGATGAAAGACAGTATCGCAAGTTGGTAGAGGAACTGATAGCAACGAAGAAGGTGGGATGGAGCAAAGAGTATAGAGAAATGAGCAAAGAAAGGCTCTATGAGCAATTAGCACAAGCGTTGGAGAAGTGGCAAATGCTACGACGTAAGGCAGATACAGTTGTGATCTTGCCGCTAACTGGGAAAATGGTAGGAGACTACCCGAAGGATTTTGAAGGAGGAAGTGATGATGAATAGATGGGTAGCCAATCAGCTGGGATTAGTCAACTTTTGGTACTATGATGAAGAGATTTTTGAACTAGAGGAGGGGAAGATCCTTCTTAGAGGCTCTAATGGGTCAGGGAAGTCTGTAACGATGCAAAGTTTTATCCCGCTCTTGCTAGATGGCAATAAAGCACCCGAGCGTCTCGATCCTTTTGGTACAAAATCTAGAAAGATAGAGAACTATCTCTTAGATGAAAATACGGATGAGAAGACAGCATACTTATATATTGAATTCAAACGCAAAGATACAGAGAATTATCTTACCATAGGGATGGGGATGAAGGCTGTACGTAATAAGCCACTACAGTCATGGTATTTTTTGATCACAGACAATAGACGTATAGGCAAAGACTTGTACTTATATCGTGATATGGGGCAAAAGGTACCCCTAACAAAGAAGCAATTACAAAATGAAATAGGTGAAGGTGGTATTTACCTAGAGTCTCAACGTGAGTATATGAGCAAGGTCAATACGTATCTCTTTGGCTTTGAATCAGTAGATACCTACGAGGAGTTATTAAGCCTACTTATCAATCTTAGAAGTCCCAAGCTATCCAAGGACTTTAAACCTACTGAAATCTACAAGATTTTGCAAGATTCCTTGAAGGTTTTATCAGAGGATGATCTAAGACCTATGTCTGAATCCATGGAGAATATGGACAGCCTACAAAGCGCACTGGATACGTACAAATCAAGCAAAAAAGCATGTAAAAATATAGAGACCCATTACAAGGCGTATAATCAATACTGTATGGTAGCCAAAGCATCTGATGTAGTACACAAAAAGGAAGAACTGGATACGGTTATCAAAGAAAAGAAGCAAGAAGAAGCTAGTATCAAAGATTATGGGGAGGAGATGGCACAGCTCACTAGTGAGCAAGCCCAAGATGAGTTAGAGCTTAAAAAAGCAGAGGAGAAGTACACCAGTCTAAGTGGTAGACAAGAGCTTCAAATCAAGAAGCAACTACACGAGCTTTTAGAGCGCCAGAAGCAATTGCAGATCACAAGAGAAGGCAAAGTCAAGCAGCTAGAAGACAAAAAAGAGATGGATACAGCTCTAGATTATGAACGAAAGGAAAGCCTGTCACAATGGGAAGGTCATGAGAAAGCAATCAAAGAGTACTTAGAAAATCTAGAAGACTTAGCACAGTACTTTGCTTTTGAAGACGGGAGCTATGTCGAGCAAGAAATGAGTGAAGACTATAGTGCCTATCAGTTTGATGCCCTACTCATTGCTTTGCAAAAATACGTGAAGAAGTTAGAAGTTGGAGAAGAGGCACTCGCTCAGTATGAAAAAATAAAAGAGAAAGAAGCACAGGCACTCCAACAAAAAGATACCTTAGAAAAAACTGCCGATGAGCATAAGCGTGAAAAAGAAAAAGCACAAGAACTGGTACAAACGGCGAGAGAAGACTATAAAGTAAGCGTTGTAAGTTGGCAAAAAAACGCACAGCATATGCCACTTGCCCCATCACTTGAGACAGATGTCTTCAGGATGGTCGATCAGATAGAAATGCCTAGAGAGTTGCTAAATATGAGTGAAAAGGTCAGCGAAGTGAAGCAAGCACAAGAGGCGAAGTATCAAGTGAATGTCGCTATGACCAAGCAAGCCATCACACAAGAGTGGTCACGTATAGAGGCGATTCAACAGGAAATCCAGAGATTAAAGACGGCTAAGGAAATAACTTTTGAAAGAGAAGAAGCAGTAAGGGCCAATCGAGAGCATCTTAAGACACAAGACATACCCTTTATACCACTTTACAAAGCAGTAGACTTCAAGAAAGAGACACCTGAACATATTGCAGCCATTATAGAAAGTGCTTTAGCGGATATGGGTTTACTCGATGCACTGGTTGTGAACAACAAAGATGCTAAGACATGCCTGAGCTTAGAAGGTGCTAATCAAGATAAGTACATTATGGGTCAAAGCAATATGATGGCGTATCATCTGGGGCAGTATCTTCAAGTAGATCCGAGTCATCTAGATGGGGTAAGCTATGAAGCCGTGGATCAAGCCTTAATGAGTATCTTCTTAGATGAAGCCATAGGTGCCTATATCAGTGAAGATGGCCACTATGGGCTAGGCGTGGTGAAAGGGAAGACACGAAAAGACTATGAGCCTAAATATATAGGTGTATCGGCAAGGAAAAAACATCGGGAGCAAGTGATAGCAGCCCATGAACAAGAAATCGAGCAGATCAAAGAAGGGATTAAGGTGTATGAAGATGCACAAGCACATCACGAAGCGATGTTACGTGCATTAGAATCAGAATACCTAGCCTTTCCAAAACTAATCGATGTACAAGCGATGCTAGAGCTTCGCGACAAAGTAGAGAAAGCGTATGCCTATGCTTATGAAATGTACCTCAAGCAAGAAGAAGTATACGGTACGCTACGTCTCAAGCTTCAACAGGAAAAAGTCAAAGTTTATGACAAGACAGAGGGGATACAGCTCCAGAAGACGTCAGAAGCCTTTAAGGAAGCACTCCAATATGCCAGTCAATATAAAGATGAATTGGCAGAACTACGCATGCGCCAAACACAGTTGCAAAGTACAAGAAGTCAAAAAGAGATGCTAGAAGAGCGACTAGAAAGTATCCGTCAAGATATGGATATTCTCTATAGCGAGATCCATCGCGGCAGAGAAGAAGAAAGAGATGTCTTAGCAAAACAAGAAGCTTTACAAGAGATGCTTGCAGCAACAGATATCGCAGCCATTGAAAAGGAAATAGAGTGGTGCCTAGAAGTTAAAAGGACCATGCCACAGAAACTAAGACACATTCATACACGTCTCGGAGAACTAAAAGGCTTACTAAGCAATTGCCAAAGTCGTCAGGAGACACTTCAGCAAAAAATGGAACAGTGTGAGGAACGCTTCGCAAAAGCAAAACGTCTCTTTGAAGAAGAAAAAGCCCTAGGGTATGTGCCAGATGAAATGGAAGAAGATGTGGTTGCAAGTTGCCGGGCACTTTGTACCCAGTATCCATTAGTAGAAGACAAGACAAAAGAAGACTATACTAGTGCACTGATAGAAGCTTTGAATAAGAATAATTCAGAGCTTAAGGAATACCATTTGAAACCTATCAAGCTACAAGACCGTATCGATTTGCGTGGGCGTATAGATGGCAAGGAAATAGGTTTTTATCAACTTGAAAACACCATTCAGCAGTACATCGAAGAGACACAGATGCTTATTAGCGAAGAAGAGCGTCATATTTTTGAAGAAGTCCTTCTCAATACCATTAGTTCTAAGATTACAAGTAAAATCTACCTTTCTAAACAATGGGTGGATAAGATTAATCAATTGATGGAATCTATGAATACGTCAAGTAGCTTAAAGCTAAGCTTGAAATGGCTCCCTCAAAAAGCAGAGGTAGAAGGGGAGATGCATATTAGTGAGCTGCTAAGCATCCTTGAGCGAGGTGACAGATGCTCTGAAGAAGATCTCAAAAAAATTGCCAAACACTTTGCTGCAAAGGTGAAGGATGGCATCAGGAGTTGTGAAGAGGCTGGAGAGATACGCAACTATCATACGATTATTAAAGAAGTGTTAGATTATCGTCAGTGGTATACTTTCAAGCTTTCTTATGAAAAGAAGAATGAGACAAAGAAAGAGCTTACCAACAATGCGTTCTTCCAATTCTCAGGCGGTGAGAAAGCTATGTCTATGTATATTCCACTCTTCTCAGCAGTCTATGCAAGGTATGATAGTGCAAGTAAAGAATGTCCAAGACTGATTGCTATGGATGAAGCCTTTGCAGGGGTGGATGAAAATAATATTCGCGATATGTTTAGACTACTCAAAGAACTGGATTTAGATTTTGTCATCAACTCCCAAGTGCTGTGGGGAGACTATGATACAGTAGAGAATCTCTCCATTTGTGAGATTATCCGTGAGGAAAATGATACGACGGTGGTGGTACTACGCTATCATTGGAATGGCAAAGAAAAAGTATTACTATAGGAGGGGAGCTATGGACAGTGTGTTACAACAAGAAGCATTGCATTATGTACAGACACGCCATGCGTATAAGCGTGTACTAGGATGTATTATCACCAAATACAAGAGTCTAGGAAAATTAGGTGGGTATATGATTTTGAAGGAACTTACAGAAGAGGAATGTCAGCTCCTTGCACCTATAGATTATCAAGTGATGGCTACGAGACAGTGTCGTATTAAAATAGAGAAGTTTATGAACCATTTCTGTAGTGGGAAATTTCAAGAAGTAGATTTTCTCGAACTTCTCAAAGCATATGCTGGAGAAGACATTGTATCCAATAAGCAAAAGAGAGAGCAGCATCTCCAAGAGCTGGCTAGTTGGTTTGAAACACTTAAGCAAGCTGTATCACAACAAGTACTGAAAGAATGGCTAGATGCTATACAAGATACCAAAGACCAAGGGTATAAACTTCTCTTACAAGGCTATCAAAAAGATGAAAAAACGTGTAGTTGTGTCATAAAGATGATAGATGAGGCACTTAAGGTGCTAGAAGAAGAAAAAGAAGTAGCAATACCGCTGGCACTTCTTGCATCTACGGTTACCAAAGATGCACATTTTTTTGATATGCAACGAACAGAAGGTAAGCTATTACTTTATGTACTAGCCTATCAAGCGAAAGTCACTTATCCCAATCAATTAGAAGAGTTGAATGCCTTGTTGCAGACAGTGGGTATTATAAGAGGTGAGGTTTCTAATTATACGCTTTGTTATGGCATACACGGTAGAGCGAAAGAGTTGACTAAACCGTGGGAGGAATTTTGGCATCTAGGGGAACCGCTGAATCTAAGTATTTATAATGTCAAAGACTGTACACATATATGGACGACTTTTGAAAAGGTATATATTGTAGAAAATCCTACAGTGTTTTTACAATTACTAGAACGTGCGAAAGAGACAGCTACAGCTCTTCTATGCGTTAATGGACAAATCAATACATGTACGTACACCATACTCGATAAGTTGTGTGAATCAGGTACGATATTTTATTATAATGGTGATTTTGACCCAGAAGGCCTTTTGATAGCAGATAGATTAAAAAGACGTTATAGAGAGCACTTGCATTTATGGCATTATGAGATACAGGACTATGATTTGGTCAAAGGAAAAGTCTCTATAGAAACAAGGCTTAAACAGCTTGAACAATTAAAGACACCACAATTACAAAAAATAGGGGAAGCCTTAAAAAAACATGGTGTTGCAGGGTACCAAGAACTGTTGGTGGAAAGGCTAATAGAAGATATAAACGCTAGAGAAATGAAATAAATGGAAGAGATTGACATAGCAAATACAAGGTGTTAAAGTGTTCGTAGGATAAACAGGAAAGAGCTGAAAAGAGGGAGAGTGAGTCAATACAATGATTAGTCAACAGAAGAATGAAGGAGAAAAATTGACATTGTATCATGCATCGAGACAAATTGTACGTATACCCATATGGGATTATGAAAAAGCCGAAGTGAAGTCTGATTTTGGACTAGGGTTTTATACAAGTCCAGATACCGAGCAACCATTAAAACTTTTGTGTAATGAGGCACCAGTCATTCTCAACACCTATGAAGTTGATTTCACTGGATTGAAAGTCAAAGAGTTTAAGGCTGACCAAGAGTGGCTATTGCTAGTAGCTTTTAATCGAAGAGAGTTTAAAAAGAAAAAAGCTTTGCATGAAATAAAGCAAATGTATAGACAGCTTATAGAGGATATAGATGTGGTGATAGGGCCCATTGCAGATGATCGTATGTTCTCAGTTATCAATGATTTTATTAGTAATGCTATAACAGATGAATGTGCAATTGCTTGTATGAATATGATGGGATATGATAATCAGTATGTATTTAAATCAAAAGCAGCTTGTGATAAGTTGAAGTTCAAGGAAGAGGACCTGCGTATTTTATCAGAAGAAGAAATCCAGGATGTACAGCAGCATTTTGCAAGGGAACGTGATACGATAGATGATACAGTAGATAGTTTTAAAATCTCACATCGCAACAAAGGTAAATTATTTGCAGAAATCTTAAATGAGAAGGTGAAATTATGCTAACATTACATCATCCTATAGATATTCGTAATGAAGATAAAGAACTTAATTATTTTGAACTTTCTGTTTGCAAGGAACAAGGTGTTTTATTTGAGGAATGTGAGTATGCAGAAAATGGAACAGAACAGTTTGATGCCAAGGATTATATTGAAAAATTTATGCTTAGTGATATAGCCCATGACATGGATGGCACTGTATCGACTTATCATGCTGGGGCAACCCAAGTAGAATATGCCTTTCTAAATGAATGTGAAAATAAAGGCATTTTACTAAAGCCTTTTAGAACTAAACATATATATAGCGAAATACTTTATTGGATGGGGTATATCTATCGCTACTGGGCATGGAAGTATGGCGAAACGAGTGCTGACATTTATAAACAAGCAAACTTTGATAAGATGGTTGTGTCGTATGATGGGTTACATTGTTTAGCCCCTGAACATGCAATAAAAAAATTAAAAAATAGTTAAGTGGAGGTAGGGCATCGTTGGAGATGCGGCTACCTCCATTTTTTTGCTCTATATGGATTGCAGACATTTTGGAGTCTACGCATTTTCTATGCCTACACAATGTCTGTAAAAAATTTCAATTATCTGATATTTATTTAACTCAAAAAGGATAGGTTTATGCTGACATAGGGTAATGATTCCAGTATTAGGAGGATAGGAGACCATTTGATTAAAAACAT
>JBOGBZ010000210.1:0-3444 GCA_051656485.1 Cellulosilyticaceae bacterium | reverse complement strand
CAGTGTTCTCCTTGGGGTGATGTGATTTCGCAATTATATTAAACCCTAAGGCACTGGCTATTTTCATGTCTAAAATTATGGAAATTACTTATTAAAAGACGTCAATGGAAATAAAAGTTAACAACTAAACATCAATGATAAACCACATCGAAAAATATTTATGATTGATATGTTTTTCGTGTGTCTCAGTTCTTTGGCGTTCCTGCTGTTTCCACTTGTATCAGGCTACATCACCAGTGAAGTGTTGGTACAGTCTGGGGAAGAAATAACAGGAAAGCTCATAGGAGCAGGCATCGTGCTTTTAGCACTTTTAATCATTCGTGTCATAAGCAATGTGACCTATGCGTATTTGGGGCATGCCATGGGAGCGAAGATGGAACAAACCATGCGTCAGGAGATTTTTGAACATTATCAGAAGCTATCTTTTGATTTCCATGCCAAAAATAGTGTGGGTAAGCTAATGACCGTGTTATCAAATGATTTGACAGGGATGACGGAGCTTTTTCATCATGGCCCTGAGGACATTTTAATGGCTATTATAAAGTTTGTAGGTGCATTTATCATTCTATTTTGCATCAATGTACCACTGACATGCATTGTTTTTGTGACGTTACCCATACTTGTCTATATCGCCTTAAAAACAGACAAGGCAATGGAAAAAGGAATGATGATTAATCGTACGGATCTTAGTCAAATGAATGAGCATTTAGAAGATACGCTTTCAGGTATTCGTACAGTGAAAGCTTACGGGAATGAAGAAGCAGGGCTTATAAGCTTCTCAAAAATGAATGATCGCTATACTCAAAGTAAATGTAGATTTTATAGGCTTGAAGCTTGTTTTTATGATGTGGTAGAAGCATTTCCACAGCTCTTGACGATGCTAGCGGTATTCTTTGGAGCACTTCTGTTAAATAAGGGAAAGATCGATGTACCTATCTTAATAACCTTTTTACTATATGTAGGCAGTATGGCAGGCCCTGTGCATGTATTATTAAATTTCATGAGACTTTATGAGGAAGGAAAGGCAAGCTTTATACGGTTTATGGATATGATGGAAACAAGGCCTACGGTAGCAGAAAAAGAAACACCTTTACATATGGAAGCGATAACAGGCGACATCACCTTTGAAAATGTATCCTTTCACTACCAAGGTGCAGAAGAAAACGTGTTGGAGAATCTATCATTTACGATTCATAAGGGCCAAACAATTGCTTTTGCAGGAGCATCGGGTATAGGCAAAACCACTATCAGTTCACTTGTGGCAAGGTTTTATGATGTAACGCAAGGGAAGCTTGCCATTGATGGTGTAGATGTGAGAGATATTTCCTTGCAAAGTCTTAGAAAGCATATAGGTATTGTGCAGCAGGAAGTTTATATCTTTAATGGCACCATCAAAGACAACATCTGCTACGGTAAGCCAAATGCCACAGTAGAAGAAATAGAAGAAGCAGCCAAGCTTGCTAATATTCATACGTTTATTATGTCTCTTGAAAAAGGTTATGATAGTGTAGTAGGTACAAAGGGGATTATGCTTTCAGGAGGACAACGTCAGCGAATTAGTATTGCAAGATTGTTTTTAAAGAACCCTGAAATTCTCATACTAGATGAAGCAACAAGTGCACTGGATTACGAGAGTGAAGAAATCGTCCAACAATCCATAGAAAAGCTTATGGCTAATCGTACATCTATCATCATTGCCCATCGCCTTTCTACTATAAAGCATGCGGATCGTATCTTTGTACTAGCGGATAAACATATCGTGGAACAGGGCACACATGAAGAACTTTTAGAGCATGACGGTGAGTATGCCAAGCTATGTAAGCTTGGGAAAGTATAGAAGATTAAAATTTATAATAGGTTATAAGGAGGCATTAGTAATGATGATAGAGACAAAACGACTTATGATAAGACCGCCTCAAGAAGAATTAATAAATATACCCAAAGAAGCAACAGAAGCAGCTAGCGTATTAGAAAGACTACTAGAAAATCAACTAATTGGTATTTATCTCTATGGTTCTTCTGTACTTGGAGGTCTACACGTTAATAGTGATGTAGACATATTAGCTCTATGTAAGGAAAGCTTATCGGAAGAGATAAGAGGTAAGTTAACGAAGGAACTTATGCGGATCTCTGGAAAAGTGGGATGTAGAAGCAAGAGACCTCTCGAAGTAACGCTTATTAATGAGCAAGCGATTATACCATGGCAATTTCCACCTAAGTATGACTATATGTATGGTGAGTGGCTAAGAGAAGAGCTTGAGGCTGGAGTTATACCACAAGCCAATGAGGATCCAGATGTAGCCATTCTCCTGTGGCAGGCAAGGCAGTATAGTTATACATTGAAAGGACCTCAAATAACAGAAGTCACACCTTTAATTCCTATGGAAGACGTACAAAGAGCAATTGAGGGGTGCTTACCACATTTAGTGCAGGGGGTAAAAGGGGATGAACGCAATGTACTGCTAACATTAGCTAGAATGTGGTTTACATTAGAAACGGGGGAAATCATGCCCAAAGATAAGGCTACTGAATGGGTGTGTGAAAAATTACCACAAAATCTTAGACCATTACTTGAAACAGCAAGAAAAGCGTATTTGGGCGAATACAGGGATCAGTGGAGCGAATTAGATGCTGAGGTGGATGATCTCGTACAGTTTATGAGACAATCTATTGAAGGTATGTTAGATGAAAGTATATAGAAGCAGGTAAATAAGCTACATCAAAAGTGACTACAACCAGTATTCAACCATTTGCGAAACGGTTGTGAAATGAGTAAAATAATGAACGTAAAATCAAGGCTTAGAGGCGTTAGAAAATCTGTAAGTCTTGATTTTTTAGATATGGGTGGAGTGCGGGGGTAAAATAAGCAAGCAATACAATAAAAGTAGATCGAGTATTGTTTTTCTAAAAAACTATGCTATAATAAAAGTGAACCGTAGGAAGGCGAGGGTGATGCCTGAATCCAAATATTCCATTAGCGGGAATGAGAATGGTATACCATTCTTTTTTTTTATACATTTATGGGGGTATACCATGCCAAACCTAGATAAACCGTTTGAAATTGAAGAACAGATTAAATTGATGAAGAAATATGTTTCATTCAAAAAGAACATAAAGATGAGACGTATGTTGCAATATGCTGGGTATTTTAGATTAAGTGGATATGGTAAGTACTTGCTCTCATATACTACTGCTTTAAAGACAAAACCAGATCAAGAAATACTATTTGCTATGTATGAATTTGATGCCGAGTTACGATTGTTGCTGTTTAATTATTGTAAGAAAGCAGAGATCCAATTCAAAAGTCACTTATCTAATAGTATATCACTTAAGTTGAATAGTGCTGAGTTCTATCTTGATACAAATAACTATACACCTTCTAAGGGTGAAAATGATAAAAATAAGCGTAACCTTAATATAAGAAGATACACTAGATTCATAAAG
>JBOGBZ010000209.1:0-4946 GCA_051656485.1 Cellulosilyticaceae bacterium | reverse complement strand
AATGGTAAAATCTTCATTGGTATGATGCATCGTGTCGCCTCCTCACACTTTTATTATATATTGTATATTAAAATACAAAGAAATACAATATATAGTTTTAAGGGGTACCTTGAAAGATATGGTGGGTACGGAGATGTTTTTGGATATGATTCAGTACACCGGTTTTATGGGCTGTCCATAAAGGGGCCACTAAGTGCTTACGATCTCCGTCACCAGTTAAACGATGGATGACAAAGTGCTTCGGAAGAATCTGAAGAATTTGTCCAACTAATGTTACATAGGCATCTTCTGTGAGTAGTGGAAAAGGTGATTGACTATAAAGCTTACCTAATGGTGCGTTATCCACGATGTGAAGCATATGAATTTTGACACCTTGAAGAGGGAGTGTCGCTAGATACTTAGCAGTCTCTAGCATGTCTTCAGTGGTCTCACCAGGAAGGCCTAAAATCATATGTGCTACTACCTCTATATGCTTCTCGTGAAGCTTATAGACAGCATCTTCGAAGCATTGAAGCGAATGGCCACGATTAATGAATTTGCTTGTATTGGGGTGGATCGTCTGAAGTCCTAACTCAACCCAAAGATGGGTACGGGTATTCAATTCCTCTAAATAAGAGATAATAGCATCAGGTAGACAATCAGGACGTGTAGCGATAGCTAACCCCACAACACCAGGAAAAGACAAAGCCTCTTCGAATTTTGCTTGTAAAGTCGAAACAGATGCGTATGTATTAGAGAAAGATTGAAAGTAAGCAAAGTACTTTTTGATGTTTGGCCACTTCTTAGAAAGTAGGCTGATATTATCTTCAAGTTGTGTATGAATAGGCAAATGATGACTGGCAGCAAAGTCCCCACTTCCGAGGCTACTACAAAAGATACAGCCACCATTACCTACGGTACCATCACGATTCGGGCAAGTAAAACCACCATCTAAAGAAAGCTTCATCACTTTCTCACCATGACGTTCACGTAAAAAATCATTAAGGCTATAAAAATGTGCTAATGAGGTCATAAAAATAAATCCTTTCTTGAACAAATAAAAACAAGGCATAAGCCTCGTTTTTATTATAAACAATACATTTATGAAGATGCAAGGCACATCTCCTCTTTATGGAGACGAATTTCTTCACAAGACAGGGTGACTTCGTCCCATTGAGCCATTGTGGTCATGGTACGTGCTAAGTCTATAAAGTCACGACGAAGCTTTTGGGTATAATCTTTTTTGATTTCGGCCACTTCTTGGTCGCTCTTAGCCTTGGTAATAAGTGTTAAAAATTCTGCTGCACGTTCACTAGAAACAAAAGGTAAGTAAGGTTGAATGTAATCAAGTTCTTCTTGTAGCGCTTTATATTGAAGTTGAAAAGGATTGTCTTTTATAGTTTCCATGTAGGTATACAAAGAATCTAAATTAAAAAAACGAATATTTTTTAAAGAAGAATAATCAAAGTTACCTAAAATTTCACGAAAACGTGCGAGATGTGTTGCAAGTTCTTGTTTTGTCAATAGTTGTGCCATGATGAATCCCCCTTGAAAATGAATTGTGAAACCTTTGTAGTATATGCTTTATTATGTCCATATGTTAAAAAAAAGAAGTATGTAAAATTTACTTATTGCCAAGATGGCTATATAATGGAGGTAGGAAAAAATTACAGGAGGAAGTGAAGCATGCAAAAACCAATTATTTTAGCCATTGATGATGAAGAGCATATTTTAGAACTTATAAAGTATAATTTAGAAGCTAGCGGCTTTGAAGTGAAAACTGCTACAACTGTAAAAAGCGCCTTTGAGCAACTAGAAAAAAATCATTTTGACGGTATTTTACTCGATATTATGCTACCAGATATGGATGGGATGACTGCACTGAAGAAGATTCGAGGTAATGAAAGCACACAAGATATCCCTGTACTCATGGTTACGGCAAAAGCAGAAGAGATTGATAAAATTATAGGCCTTGAATTAGGGGCAGATGACTATATTACAAAACCTTTTAGTGTAAGAGAATTAGTGGCGCGTGTGCATGCAGTCATACGACGTAATCGTAGAGATAAAGTGCAGGTACAGGAAGAAGAAGTGAAAGTAAATGCATTAAGCTACGAAAAGTTAGTGGTAGATAAGGAAAGTCATAAAGTATTTTATGGTGGTGAAGAAATAGAACTTACCTATAAGGAGTTTGAGCTCCTGAAACTTTTAATGAGCAATAAAGAAAAAGTATTTACAAGAGAAATGCTACTGGATCAAATATGGGGATATGACTACTATGGAGAAACGCGAACTGTAGATGTACATATTCGGTACTTAAGAAGTAAGTTACAACCTTACGAATTAGATCATGCAATAGAAACCGTACGAGGCGTAGGGTATCGTTTTGCGAAGGAGCGCTAAAAGTGACGAGAAAACTAATTAATGTATTTTTTGGCTCTATATGGTTAGTGATTATTGGTGCCTTATTAACGACTCATAAAGTTTTGACGGCATTTTATGAGGAGGGGGTACTTAGCAAAGTGGTGCTAGAGCTTGTCAGTGAGAAGCTTATTTATAGTTTACTGGGGATAGGCCTTGTCGTTAGTACTTTGCTTTATGTGGTGTTACAGTATCTACTCAAGCAAATGACAGCACCTATACAAGAGTTGACAGCGGAAGCGAAGCAGTTTAGTAAAAATAATCTTCCACATAACTTACGTAAATATGAGTGGGAAGAAATGAATGGGCTTGCTAGTGCTTTTGATAAGATGCGTGAACGTTTTTATCGTAATGTAAGAAAATTAGAGTACGAAAAAAGTAAAGCCGAATCGGTACTTAGTCATCTGGAAGAAGGTATACTGATTCTGGATGAAGAAGGCTATATCAGAGAATACAATGGCTGTGCAAAGAAATTTCTAGAGGTAGAGACGTTTAATAAATGTTATATTGGCAACATTCTGAGAGACCCTATATGCCAAGGTATGCTAGGACAAGCATTAGAGAAGAAGCAGCCAGCCAGCTGTGAGGTGGCAAAGAAAGAACGCATGCTTTATATACGCATAGGGCTTATAGGGGAAGGGGAAAGTCCTTATGGTTACATCGTGACGTTAACAGACGTGACAAAGACAAGACAATTAGAAGCCATACGTTATCAATTCGTGACGAATGTAACTCATGAGCTGAAGACACCACTCACAAGTATACAAGGCTTTGTAGAAACGCTGCAAAATGGAGCCATTGAAAATAAAGAAGTAGCCAAACGCTTCTTGGACATTATCGATATTGAAGCGAAGCGTCTCTATCGTTTGATACAAGATATATTACTACTATCAGAGATAGAAAATATGGAAGAAGTATGCAGTGAAGAAGTGGCATTACGAGAAGTAGTAGATGAAGTAATCACCTTAATTCAAGGACAAGCAGATGCAAAAAAAATCACCCTTGAAGTGGAGATGGATGAAACTATCCTTTTAAGTCAAGTAAGCCATGATCATGTGAAGCAAGTGGTCTTGAATCTCATAGGGAATGCGGTCCGCTATACAGACGAGGGAAAGGTACACCTCTACTTAGGTGCTGAAGATGGTAAGAAAATTTTTACGGTCACAGATACAGGGATAGGTATTCAAGAATCTCATATGTCTCATATTTTTGAGCGTTTTTATCGTGCAGACAAAAGTCGGTCAAGAAAAAGTGGTGGTACAGGACTTGGGCTATCCATCGTCAAGCATATCGTACAGTTTTATCACTGGGAGATTGATGTGCAA
This sequence comes from Cellulosilyticaceae bacterium, assembly GCA_051656485.1. GTDB lineage: Bacteria > Bacillota > Clostridia > Lachnospirales > Cellulosilyticaceae > JBOFDK01. The sequence continues at coordinate 1,221 of JBOGBZ010000209.1, read as the reverse complement.
AGTGAAATAAATAAAGGAAGCACCTTTAAAATTAGTTTTTAAAGGTGCTTCCTTTATTTTATTCTTCGATAGCTTTGAAGTTTTCGCCGTCTTTAGGTGGACGTGGACCAAAGAATTGGTAGTAACGTACAGGGATACGTCCATTGAAAAGTTTACGATTTTTATTAGACTTCTTACCGAAGTCACGTTCGAAAGTCTCGCAAGAGGTCACGGCATAACAAGACCAAGTAGGATTAGAATCCATAAGTTTTCTGAGGTCTTCATGGATACGAGGTAGCTTCTCAGCTTCACTGATACGCTCGCCATAAGGTGGGTTACAAACAACCACACCGTAGTCACCATGAGGAAGTGACGTATTATGGATAGGCTTCGCGAAGAAAGTGATGTACTCACTTACACCAGCAGCTTCTGCATTTGCTCTAGCACGGGCGATGACGTTACGATCGATATCAGAAGCATAGATGATAGGACTTCCTTTTTGGTCCATTAGATCACGGGCTTCTTCGCGGAGTTCACGCCAAAGTGAATGAGGCACTTGTGGCCATGCACAAGAAGCAAAAGAACGGTTAAGTCCTGGTGCGATGTTTTTTGCCATCATGGCAGCTTCGATAGCGAAAGTACCTGAACCACAGAATGGATCGTAGAGAATACGGCCTTTTTTCCAGTAGCTAATCTGTAGAAGGGCTGCAGCTAACGTCTCCTTGATAGGTGCATCGACGTTACTTACACGGTAGCCACGTTTGTGAAGACCTTCGCTTCCAGTAGTATCAATCGTAAGTGTGGCGATATCTTTTAAGATAGATACTTGGACAGTGTAGCTTGGACCTGTCTCTTCAAACCACTCCACGTTGTAGTTTTTTTGAAGACGTGTAACGATAGCTTTCTTTACGATAGCTTGGCAGTCGGAAATACTGAAAAGCTGAGACTTTACAGACTTACCATTAACAGTGAACTTGGCATCTTTCGTAATCCAGTTCTCCCAAGGTAAGTGAGCGGTCTGATTGAAAAGATCCTCGAAAGTAGTCGCCTTGAATTGACCAATTTTTAGAAGGACACGGTCCGCACTGCGAAGCCAAAGGTTAGAGAGGACGATGGCTTCCACATCGCCTGTATAAGTAACTTTACCATCAGTTACCTCATTTATTTCATAGCCAAGATCTTCGACTTCACGACGTACGATGGTTTCTAAGCCGAAAGTAGAAGTGGCAATAAGCTCAAATG
>JBOGBZ010000208.1:0-1542 GCA_051656485.1 Cellulosilyticaceae bacterium | reverse complement strand
CATCTTTTTCACACATTTGCCGTATCATGGGATAAAGTCCTTCAACTATTTCTGTATTTAAATCAATGGGATATAGGGCTCCTTTTTCCATATATGCATTGTAGGGTAACCGCGTCATTTCAATCATAGCTCCATCTTTTCCTGCCATTAGATCATTACTTACCTTTTGCAGCGTTTGTGTATTGATTGCTGCCAACCCTTCATTTCGATAGTCCATAGAATACATAGATTGACTCTTTTCCCATTTATCCACCGCATTTAGAAATTGCTTCTCTTCCCAGTCCGCCAATGTGTATCCAATACATCCTATCATTTTTGCTGCTGAATCATCCGATTTTTGAGTGCATTTTTGTGTAACGCCCTCCGGCTGCGTGTTTCTTTCCATACACCCTACATTCCCTATCATACTTACTACTGCTAGCATAGCTATGCACTTTCTAATCTTTTTCTTCATCATTTTACGCCTCACTCCCTATTTCTATTATTTCTTTGTACTTTCAGTTTACTGAGGCTTTCTTAAGAAAAATGGATAAGAATTCTTAATATTTTCTTCATATTTTTCTTACCACACAAATAAAAGTAGCCTTTCTATACCCGCTAAGTATAGAAAGGCTACTTTGTCTTCTGCTCAAAATATTTATACTGTTATCAGCTCATCCACTCGTGCAAACCGATAACCTCGCCATTGAAGTTGTTCAATCATTTTAGGTAACGCTTCTAAAGTAGGTCTTTTGTTGGTATAGCTATGCATCAGTACAACGTCTCCTGGTCTTATATGATTGACGACATTGTTTACAATAGGCGTCGGCGTTTTCTCAAGCCAGTCATAGGTATTGATGGACCATAGCATAATCTTCTTATCAAGACGATCCAATGTCTGAATAACACTGAGATCCAGTTCACCATAAGGAGGCCTGATAATCTCCGGATTTTGCCCTGTTATTTTATAAATAACGTCGCATCCTTCTTGAATTTCACTCATGATTTCTTCTGTTGTAAGCATTCGAAGGTCCGGATGTGTACAGGTATGTCCCCCTATATAATGTCCTTCATCTGCCATACGTTTCACCAGGTCTTTATATCGCTTTGCACGATTGCCATGCACAAAAAAGCTTGCTTGGATATGATACTGTTTGAGAACATCTAAAATCAGGGGCGTATAGTGTTTATCTGGCCCATCATCAAAGGTCAATCCCACTACTTTTTCATCTTTTTGTCCATTTAAAAACACCATTTTCGGAAACATCTTTGCAAATGTAGGTGCCTCTTCATGCCACCGCTCCCACTTACGTCTTTCCTCTTCTGGCATAACCTCAGAGTTTCCTTTTGGCTCAAGTATTCTTACTCCATAAGTATCGCTGTATACGCTTTTATCCTTCACAGTCTCCCTCTTTTCTTTTGGCCCTTTATTAGCCTATGGTTCTTGCTGTCTCGCCATCTAACTGATTCATAATCTGGTTATCTTGATCCACAAACACTACCCTTGGTTTAAAAGTACGTGCTTCCCCTTCCTCCATAAGTCCAAAAGCAATAACAATAATC
>JBOGBZ010000207.1:0-10426 GCA_051656485.1 Cellulosilyticaceae bacterium | reverse complement strand
ACAAGAAGATAGATAAGATTTTTTGTTTCATAAAACACCTCCAGCACGGATTATAGCATAAATAGACACAATAAATCAAATTTGGACTAAATTTCAAAGATAAAGACAGGTAGAAAAGAGCAATAAAAAAAGCCGCAAGAGCAGCTTTTTTAATAGTAAAGTGTGTAGTTATGTTTAGAGAGTAGTTCATGGGCATAAAGCATATCTGTCTTAGAAGAGAAGGCGATGCGTAGGACACCACATTCAAACTCTCGATGATTCATAATACCAATATCCTTGATGTTGATACCACGTGAACTTAGAAGGGTAGCAATACAAGCAATAATCCCTGGCTCGTCTTGGGCATCTACGTATAAAGTATACACTTTAGTGATATTGGCATTGATGCCATCTGCAAAAGTATCACGGTAGCTTTTAGCAGATGTAAAGAAATCAAAGAGAGCGGTATCATCTTCGGTCTCTAGTGCATCATGGAAGTTGGTAAGTAAATTGATATAGTGCTTAAAGCTCTTCTGAATCTCTTTTTTATTGGAAAGGCAGATGTCTTGCCAGATAGTAGGGTCGGAAGAAGCAATACGCGTGATATCTTTAAAGCCACCAGCGGCTAAGGTATGAAGCAGATGCTTATCATCATCATTATCTTTCACTAGGTGGACAAGGCTACTTGCGATGATATGCGGTAAGTGACTTACGACACTTGTTGCAAAATCATGGTAAGAAGGCGTCATAGTAACTGGCAGTGCGCCAAGTCGTTCGATCATCTTTTGGATAATGAACAGGATAAATTCAGGTGTATTTTCACTTGGTGTCAAAATGTAATATGCATTCTCAAAAAGGTAGTTGGTAGAAGCAAAATACCCTGAACGCTCAGAGCCAGTCATTGGATGACCGCCTACGAAATAGATATTTTTATGACACGTAGCGATATAATCACTCATTTCCTTAACGATGGCGTACTTGGTACTACCGATGTCTGTAAGGATACAATCCTTTGAAACATAAGGAATAAGCTCCTTAGCAATAGGTAAGATAGACGACACTGGTGTACAGATGAAAATCACGTTACAGCCGCTAAAAGCACTACCAATATCAGGTGCAATCTCATCAATAACCTTTTCTGAAAGAGCCTGATCCACAAAGTTTTTTTCTGTATCGTAACCGATGATATAACTATTTTGAACGTGAACTTTTTTAAGGGTCTTGGCGATTGATCCCCCTATTAAGCCAAGACCGATAATGCCAATTCGCATTAGATTTCACGTCCAGCAGCAGCCGCAAAAGGCTTTAATTCTTCCATAAGCAGCTTGAAATCTTGGGGATTTAAAGATTGTGGACCATCCGAAAGTGCATGCTCAGGATCAGGGTGAACTTCAATCATAAGACCATCAGCACCAGCGGCAATAGCTGCTTTTGCAAGGCTTGCGATATAAGCACGCTTGCCAGATGCATGGCTTGGGTCCACGATGATTGGAAGGTGACTTTTAGACTTAACGACAGGAATGGCACTGATGTCTAAAGTATTACGTGTAGCGGTCTCGAAAGTACGGATACCACGTTCACAAAGGATGACATTCTGATTCCCTTCGCTCATGATGTACTCCGCAGCATTAAGCCACTCATCAATAGTAGCAGCTAACCCACGCTTTAAAAGTACAGGAAGATTCGTCTTACCCACTGCCTTTAAAAGCTCGAAGTTCTGCATATTACGTGCACCGATTTGTAGGATATCAACGTAATTAACAGCAGTATGAACCGCACTAATGCTCGTTACTTCACACACCACAGAAAGACCTGTCTTCTCTCTAGCGTTCTTCATGTACTGAAGACCTTCTTCTTCTAGGCCTTGGAAGGCATAAGGTGATGTACGTGGCTTATAAGCACCGCCACGAAGAATGGTCGCACCACCGTTTTTTATGGCCTCAGCAGATTCCAGTAGTTGCGCTTCTGATTCAATGGCACATGGGCCAGACATAACGATCAGTTTCTTGCCACCAATCTGACAATTACCAAGGTCAATGGTGGTAGCTTCAGGATGGAATTTTACATTAGCAAGCTTGTAAGACTCTGTGATTGGTACGATTTTATCAACGCCTTGCAACGCACAAAGGCAATCACTTACAAGGCGAGATTTATCACCGACAACACCAATAATCGTTACTTGGTCACCTTGAGAAATATGTGCTGTAAGGCCTACTTTTTCTATTTCTTGAACTGCAAGAGCGATATGATTCGCAGAGGCAGAGGGTTTCATAACAATAATCATAATACATCCTCCTTTTATATAAAAAAATTTCTCTTCTTTAATAAATACTGAATTTCCTAGCAAATCTATTTTACAATGTTAGAAGAAGAGGTGTCAACGTGAACAGGCTATAAAATAAAAAGACGAGAGTAATTAAATGAGAGGTAGCTGGATGATAAAGGTTGCCCCACCACCAGAAGTATCGCCTACCAAAATGTTGCCACCATGGAGGTTGGTCAGTTCATAAGCAATACTGAGGCCTAGACCAAAGTGGTTTTTATTGGTGCGAGATTCAGTAGATCGATAAAAACGATTGAAAATAAGATGCTTCTGAGTAGAGGGTATACCTGGACCATGATCTTCTACTTCGATAATCAGGTGACATTTGGTAGCATGACTACGAAGATAAATGGGTGTATGCTCTGGAGAATAGTGAATAGCATTATCAATAAGTATAGTTAAAAGTTGTTTAAGTCGTTCAGGGTCTCCCTTAATAATAGGAAGAGGCGCATTGGGTAAGTCTAAAAACAACTCATGGTGTGAGGTATTGGTAAATGGGCATAGAAGATCATAAACCTCAATGAGAAGTGTATCCATATCTATAGTTTCTGTATGAATAGACCATGTATTCGCATCAGAAGTTGCAAGAAAGAGCATATCATTAATAAGCCTATTCATACGTTTGCATTCATTTTCGATAGTAGGTAAGTAGGAAGAGGCAAGCGGTAGGTTATCCTTAAAAGAAGAGAGACCGGTTTGAATAACAGTAAGGGGAGAACGGAGTTCATGAGAAGCAGCAGCTATAAATTCTACTTGGCGTTTTTGAGCCTCAAATACAGGTTGTATGGCCTTATTAATGAAAATATGACTTAATATAAAAAGTAGGATACACCCAATCAAATCAATAAAAAGGAAAATCAGACACTTTCTTAAAATCTGATTTAAATGTTGGGGTAAATACTGTATAACAATTAATGTACGCCAGCCATCGGGTAAGGCAAATAGAAAAGTTTGGCCACGATAATGCTCATTAGGCCCGTAATTGAGGTTAAGTATAGTACTAGAAGTATGGTTATTGGTAGGTGGAAAATGAGTATTGATTCCTTCCGATAGTGCATGGAGATTAAGCTGTTCAATAAGGGTACTTCTTGGGGTGGGGGGCTGCAAATTACCAGAAAAAGAGATAGGTACACCCTGGTCCTCTATGTAGATAATCAGATTATTTTGGGACTCTATCTGATTCAGCCAAGTGTGGTGTACCTTTTGTGTATATCGAATTTCTTCAACGAGAGAGAAGGTACTTTTATTAAACAATTCTAGTGTATGTTTATTATCTTGAATGAGGGAAAAAACAAGGACAATACAAAGTGCTAAAGAGAGGATAGAACTGGTTGTTAGACCACATAAAAGCGTAAGACGTTTTTGAAGCGTTATAAGTGGCATGTCTTATCCTCCAGTTTGTAGCCAACAGAGCGAATAGTCGTAAGTGTTGCAAGGCTACCTACATAATGAAGCCTTTTGCGTAAAAAACAAATAAAGTTATCAAGGTTACTATCCATAACAAAAGAATCAGCACCCCAAACACGAGTAAGGAGCATATCACGGGTTAAAATCTGCCCTTTATTGCGCATAAAGAAGGCAAGTAAATCTGTTTCTCTTTTAGAGAGAGCACAAGTATTTGTAGGAGAATAAAGTTTGTTTTCTAAGATATTGAGCTGAATGTTACTATAGCAAAGTATATCAGAATGCACTAAGGGAGTGGGGCGCCTAAGTAATGCTCTAATGCGAGCGAAGAGTTCGCCTATTTCAAATGGTTTGATAAGGTAGTCATCAGCACCTCTATCTAATCCTTCTATACGATTTTCTAGTGTGCCCATAGCAGTTAGCATAATGACAGGCGTTGTAATATGATTATGACGCATTTCAGCAAGAATAGAAAGACCATCCTTGTGAGGAAGCATTCGATCTAAAATAATAAGGTCATAAGTTTGTTTGAGAATATAAAACATGGCATCTTCACCAGTATGACAAAAGTCTATTGTGAAATGGTGGGTATTAAAGTGTTGTTGTAGCATACGACATAGGTCTTGGTCATCTTCTATCATTAAAAGTTGCATAGATATAAATCATCTCCTTAGTAAACTTAAAACTAAATTTAAAAATAAACACATACTATAATAGAACAAAAATAAGAAATATTCTATAATAAAATAATATATTTAAGGTTATTTATAGATTTGTTTGATAAAACATAAAAGAGACCTATAGAAAAAAGTTAGTTGAATAAGGAGGATTTTATGAAACGATTGATGAAAAAGTGCCTATGTCTAATGCTAGGAATAATCGTTGGAGGCATAAGTTTAGGTGGGTGTCAGAAAGAACAAGATATTGCAGAAGAACAGCAATGTGTAACAGGCAGGTATGTGGAAAAAGAAGTTCAATTACCAGAAGATATTAAAGATAAAAGTATATTTCAAATAGATACAGATCAGGAGGGCAGTCTTGTACTATATACGACACCGATAAATCAAGAAGAGCAGGGCATATATGTGTATACAAAAGAAGACGACGGTGTGTGGGAAGAAACAACTTTAGAGTGGTTAAAAGATATAGTTATAGGGGAGTGGTTTTTAGATAAAAAAATATGGAATACAGAAGAAGGACAATATTTTTATAACATCATAGGAAGAGAAGGGCGCTTGTACGATTCTTTATTGAAAACGGTTGATGGCATTGACAGAGAAGAAATGCTGTTAGAGGGATTAAGAAGTGATGAAGCAGGAGAGGAAATAGATAGAGGCTTGGACATAGAAGATGTTGAAATACTAAAGAATGGTAATTTACTAATAATAGCTAATGGTACGATGACGATATATGAGCCTATGAATTATAAAGTAGTCGAGAAGGTAGAGTATGAACGAGAGGCACCAGCAAATGAAATGTGTTTTACACCTACGGAAAAAGGGTATTTCTTTTTGCAAGGGTTCAATGACAATGGCAACCCTACAGAGGTCTCCTATTTTGGAGATACAGGTGTACTAGAAGGTAGCGTAAGTATCATACCGCCAAAGGTAATGAGTACGCATGTTGCTACTGTAAGTGGAGATGGGGCAACCATCTTGGGTAATTCGGATGGCATTCATTATTTAGCAAAGGGTGCCAAACTATGGGAGACAGTAGTGGAAGGGAACAGAACAGCACTTGGGCAACCATCACTTTACCCTCAAGAGTTAATAGAAGGCAAGTCGGGAGAATACTATATCTTGTATGGAACTGATAATAATACAAGTAAAGTGATGCACTATGCATATGACCCAGAAGTATTGGCTGTACCGAATACAGAATTAACGATTTATGCATTGAACGACAATTTTACTATACGACAAGCTATTAGCCAGTTTTCGCGCGACAATCCAAATGTAAAAGTAACTTTTAGAATTATGATGCAAGATGGAAGTTCGGATAACGCTGGAGATTATATCAAAGTGCTGAATACAGAAATGTTGGCGGGGAAGGGTCCAGATATTTTAGTGTTAGATGGACTACCAGTGACGGACTATATTGAAAAGGGCGCATTGCTGGATTTATCAGATGTGATGATACCAATGGTTGAAGGTGGTGAATTACTAGGAAATATTATTAAAGCCAGCACAGACGAAGATGGCATTTATGCAGTACCTACACGTTATATCTTACCGATATTTTATGGTGAAAAAGATGTAATACTTGAAGCAGAAAATCTAGAAGGATTGACCCGGTTAAGTGAACGACAAGTAGGAAAAAGTGTAATGGGTGAAATAACATACAATGATTTGTTTAGGAAGTTATTGCTCATGGAACTAGAAAAAGTAATGGATGAGAAGGGGCAGATAAAGGAAGCTGAGATGACAAAGCTTTTAACAACAGTTAAAAAGATAGGGGACAATATTAATTGTCTAACGAGTTATGGGGATTTAGGACAAGAATCTTCAATCTTTGACTTAACCAGCAAGACAGACTTGGCGTTTGCGTATACAGCAGGAGGTTATGCAGCCGCTTTTGGAATGGCAGTTGTTGATTATATAGGAGAAGATTTTATCGTTTATGATAAGAGTTTTGTGCCGTACGGAGAAATCGGTATAAATGTATCTACAACGGAGCCAACACTGGCAAAGGAGTTTGTTAAGACTGTGATGGGAGTAGAATGCCAAGGTTATGATTTTTATGAAGGATTTCCAGTGAGTGTAGGAGCATTAGAAAAGTGGGAAAAAGAAGGGGATGCATTTTATCAGGCTGGGATAGATATAAAAAATGCAGATGGTACTTATTCACCACTACAAGTTACCTATCCGAAGGATGCCTATATGGAGAAATTAGCAGAAAGTTGCAGAATGGTTAATCGTAAAAAGAGAGAGGATAATAAGCTCATTGGTATGATTCAGGAGGAGTGTAAGACCTTTTTCGAGGGTAAAATAACTGCAGAGGCAGCGACAACAGCGATAATAAATCGCACAAAGATGTATTTAGCAGAATAAAAAAAGGGGTATATAGGGCTATGTTAAAAGTAATTACACAACAAACCCTATATACCCTTCGTCTTCCTAGAATTGCTGGAGATCATCACGTACGCGGTATTTTACAGCAGTACCATAGACGAGGATTTCTTCACAAGTACCTGACATGACAGAATTGGTCTCGAAACGTACATTGATAATGGCATCCGCACGGAGTGCTTCAGCTTTTTTCACCATAAACTCAGTGGCAACTTTTCTGGCATCAGCAAGCATGGAAGCATAGTTTGCTGTGTCCGTATCTGTAAAAGCTTGCTGGGTAGAAGAAAGCCCCTTACCAAGCAGATTTGCCTGAACAGTAGAACCTTTTACAAGACCTAAGATTTTTAATTCTTTGTCTGGGATATAATCAATATTTACAACTAACATAAAAAACCCCCTTTTATTTTTAAATGCTTAAAGCATTGTATGCTACTTGTTCTTTTTAAAGAATAGATAAGATGCGATGGTTGGAATGATAAGAATCGCTAGGATTGCAACCATCAGTACTAGAAATTGAAGTGCGGGGCTTAAAAAAGTACTAAGGATGATGGCAATACCAGCACCTAAGAAGCAGTAGCCACCAATACGCTGTGTATAGCGCCAGTTCGCTTCATTATCTAAAGTCCAAGGTAAACGCATACCGAAAGTGTAATTTTGTCTTATCTGTGGCATATAGTTACCAATAATAATAAAAAGTATACCTATCAGCACCGGAATAATTTTGTTGATGGAAAGATTGATACCGAGTGCGACTAAAAGTGATGACCAGTGGCTAATAATTAAAAAGATGGAAATCGCCACCAAGAAAATATCATATGCCTTAGGATGCTTGGTATAAGCGTTCCCTTTAGGATCTAGTCTAGGAACGACTTTAAGAAGAACAAGCATCCCAAGAGGTAATATGCCAGTAAAGAAAGCCATACTACGATGACCAAAGCCATCCGCCTCCCCAGCAAGATTAAAATGTATCGGGATTTCTAATGGTAATTGCCAGTAGACGCATACCGTACCAATTAAAGAAATAATGCATAGAATCAGTGCAAGTAAAAAACATTTATTTTTAGTTTTCATGATTATTCCTCCTCTTTATTTAAGAAGTCAAAAAAGAATGTAACGGCATCTTGAAATGTCGTTAGATTGAGTGAATAGATAATATTTTGGCCTTGCTTTTCTGAGATGACAAGGTCTGCTTGCTTAAGAATACTTAGGTGATGACTAATAGATGGCTTAGCCATATTGAAGTGTTCAGCAATTTCACCCGCAGACATATCACCATTTTTGAGTAAATGGAGGATTTGTCTTCTAGAAGGGTCAGATAAAGCTTTAAAAATAGGTGTCACTATAAAACCTCCCTTTAATTAGAAACTTATCTAAATGTCTAAGTTGATAATAACATTTAGATTTTTGAATTGTCAAGCAAAGTATGGAAAAGAAAAAAACGTGGAGCACCACGTTTTTTGGGGGTAAATCTTATTTATCTTTAAAGTAACCTTTAGTATTGAGATGCTCGATAGAGCAGTAAGCTGGTACACCGTCTGCATAGCTTACTAAAGTCTCACCTTGAATAAGTGGACGCATATAGTCTAGAAGTTCGTGTGTCACATCGTTACCAGCTGTATTAATCCATTCACGAGGAATGACCTTCTCTTTGTTTGCAATGTCTTCAATAGCATAAGAGATAATATCACAATAATAAGGAGCATTACTCATACGCTTGTAGCAAAGCATTTCAGCAGTTACACCTTCTGAACCACGTTTGCTCGCTTCTTTACCGATAAGGATAGCTTCATCGATATCTGTCTTAGAAGCTATATGTGCTGCAGAACGCTGAAGAACATTGAGTTCAACAGAACGTACTTTACAACCAAGCGTAGCTTTTAAGTGGTTTTCAAGGGTTTTACCAGCACCACAAAGTTGTTTGTGGCCGAAAGCATCTACGGCATGAGAAGTTGCAGAGATGTAGTTACCATCTTTGTCTTTGATACCTTCAGAGACAGCAACGATGATATTTTTACGTGTCTTTTGAAGTTCTTTAATAGAAGCTACAAAAGCATCCATGCAGAAAGGCGCTTCTGGTAAGTAGATAAGGTCTGGGCAAGGAGAGTACTCGCGACGAGCAAGTGCACTAGCAGCAGTAAGCCAGCCGGCATTACGTCCCATAATTTCTACGATTGTTACAGAAGGAATATTATAAATATACGTATCATGAGCGATTTCAAGCATCGTCGTAGCTACGAATTTTGCGGCACTACCAAAGCCTGGTGTATGATCGGTTACTGGTAGATCGTTATCGATTGTTTTAGGAATACCTATTACATTAATATCAAGGTTATTTTCTTTTGCGTAAGCGGAAAGTTTGACAACTGTGTCCATAGAGTCATTACCACCGATATAAAAAATGGTTTTTATATTATGGGTATCAAAGAATTGAAAGAGTGATTGGTAAATGTCAGGTGCGACTGTATGATGGGGAAGTTTGAAACGGCAAGAGCCTAAGTACATAGCAGGTGTGATTGCGAGTTTGTCGCAAGCTTCTTGAGTGTTAAAAGTCTCAGATAAATTTAAGTGTTTACCTTGGAGTAGGCCTTCGATACCGTTAACCATACCGTAAACTTTTCCATAAGATTTATTTTCAAGTATACCTTGGAGTACACCGCTAAGGGTTGCGTTAATAGCAACAGTAGGGCCTCCCGATTGTCCGATGATACAGTTGTGTGTAGTAAGCATTGCAAAATCCTCCTTGAATATAGATGTCTTAAAAGTTCGTGTTTTATGTCCTCTACAATCATACATGAAAGGCATTAGCTTGACAAGTGTACGAAAAACTGAAAAAAGTGATAAAATACGCTCTTTTTTGGCAATAATGTAAGACAAATAGACATAAAGGAGAGCAGTATGAGGGATATGACTTTTGTACAGACAGATCACCGTATTATAAAAGATGTACTTCGCGAACTAAAAGTAGAGATGCAGGCATTAGCTACCGTCGGTCAAGTAGATCGGGTGATGGTAGAGATTGCTCGGGGCTTTATAGTAGTCAATATATTGGATTATCATTTTCCAAAAGAAGAAGCCATACTGGATGAATGGGATGCTACTTATTATAGAGAGGACATTCAGCAGATTTATCGTTTACATGGCCTAAGTCGTATGTATTATCAGTATTTTGAGCATTACTGGAGATGCTTTGATGAAGGGATGACACTGACGAAATATGACGTCATTCACTACGGTGAAAGTTGCATTGAAGCTATTTTGGCAGCTATGAAGATTGAAGAGCGACTTTTTAGCTTGACAATGAGGGATTGTATAGTAAAATAAAGGTTAGAATATGTCAAATAGCAAAGAAAATGCACAGTAGCTATTTTGTACCCTTAAAGAGAGAAGGTATCGTTGGCTGAAAGTACCTTTAGGCACTGCAAGAAAGTGAAATTCACATTGGAGCTGTACTTTTGAAATAAGTAGGAAGTACCGGTAGCGCGTTATAGCTAACAAGTGCTTATGAAAACATAAGAATTTGGGTGGTACCGCGGAGTTATACTTCGTCCCTTTTTTGGGGACGGAGTTTTTTTATTTTATTCTACAAACAAGGTGACAAAAAGAAAGGAGAAAGTGTAATGAAAGAAAAATTACAACAAATTAAAGCAACTGC
>JBOGBZ010000206.1:0-13148 GCA_051656485.1 Cellulosilyticaceae bacterium | reverse complement strand
TCCTAGCAGTAAAGAACTTCGTCTTATTAGGTAGTTTATACGTCCTTACTTTACTTCTAGGCATCCTTATTAATATATTCTTATAAACAGAGGTTACTATGCATAGTTTATACTTAGCCGAAGATGCCTTAGAGGCTGGCAAGCCTTTAAAAGCACTTCATTACTTTTTGAAAGCTTATGAAGAAACACAAGATGCAGATATCTTAATTGATGTCGCACTGCTTTATCAAGAATTAGGCGATACAGAGAAGGCCTATGAAACCTTTTATCAAATCATCGAGGAAAATCCTGATGAATGCATCGCTTACTATGGTATTGCCACACTTCTAGATGAAGACAAAAAATACACCGAGGCTATTGCTTACTACGAAAAAGCTATCGACATCAATCCTTTTTATGACCGCGCTTACTTTTTCTTAGGTAATGTATTAGATACCATCGGCAATAAAGAAGAAGCCATTGCTTGCTACCAGCGTGTCCTTGAACTGGTCCCTGATGACTTCTGGACCCTTACTAACTTAGGCTCCATCTACGAAGAACAAGGTGATGTAACTAAGGCTTACAAGCTTTTCAAGGAAGCCTACCAGCAAGAGTCTTCCCACTCCATTGCTTCCTTTAATTTAGCCGTAGTCTTAGGTAAGCTTGGCAAGTTACACGAAGCTGTGTCTTACTATGAGAAGTCTCTCAAGGCCAATGCTACTTATCCTTACGCTTATCTCAATCTAGCAGTCCTCTACAAAGAGCATGGTGCCATCGAAAAAGGTCTTACCGTGCTAGATACAGGCATTACCCATGCCCCTGAAAGTTTCCTCTACTATAACCGTGCCTGCTTCCATGCACTCCTCGGTCATGTAGAAGAAAGTATCGCTGACTTAAAGACGACGTACGCTATGTCAGAAGCTTTCATTGCATACTCCCAGCAAGATGAAGATTTAGTGGCTATTTTACCACTTCTTCCTTCCTCTTAATCAAAGAAGAAGCAGGTCGCTACACCAAGCGCCTGCTTCTTTTTACGTTGTTATTTTTGTAAAGCCGCTTCGATTTCGCCTACCATAATCTCTGCTGATTGGATACCCCCTGGTGAGATATACCATGCGATTGGATCGAGATAAATAATGCGATCTTCTTGTGCTGCTTTCATTTTGTCTACTAAACTATTATTTAATGTATCTTTAGCTGTCGTTCCTACTTCTCCTTCTGCACCTACTATCATATTTCTATCAACGACAAAGAAGTAATCTGGATTGACTTTTAGTAAGTACTCAAATGTGACTACTTGTCCATGCTTTGACTCCTCAATACCCGTATCTGCTGGTGTCACTCCTAAGGTATTATGAATTAGCCCAAATCTTGAGTTTTCTCCAAATACACTTACCTCACCTTTATTCACCATAGCGATAAGACCTGTGGCTTTTTTCTCTTCTGCCAGTTGCTTTACCGCTGTTACTTGTTCATCAAGTGCACTTAGTAACGCCTCTGCCTCTTTCTCTTTACCAAAGATTTCACCTAAGACTGTTACATTTTCCTCTAATGAACCTTTATAGTCATTATAATCTGCAGTCATATAAACAACTGGTGCGATCTTACTTAATTCATCATACTGATCTTCTTGTCTTCCTGAGATAAAGATGACATCTGGTGCAAGCTCGTAAAGCACCTCAAAGTTCGGCTCCTTAAGTCCGCCTACATTTGTGTACGCTTCTCCCATATAGGTTTCTAAATACGCTGGTACTGAGCTTGTGTCTTGTGCAATACCTGTAATGGTGTCTACCCCTAGTGCTTGTAGTGTATCAAGAATACCAAAGTCTGTAACGACTACTGATTGTGGATTTTTAGGCACTTCTACCTCTCCATATTTATGGCTTACTTTCACCATTTCCACCTTTACCGCTTCTTCGTTTTGACCTTGCTCTTTTCCTTGGCTACATCCTACACCCATGACACCTACTACGCCTAGTACCATGATTGCTGCTAATTTTTTAAATTGTTTCATTGTCTTTTTCTCCTATTTTCTTTTTTAATTTTCTTTTTTAATTTTATTTTTGTTTTGCATTGTTATTGATAATACATACACATCTTCTTACATGCCACGTCCATAATCTGGCATGGCACCTCATAAAGGCTGGTCATACGTTCGCTTGTAATAATATTTTCCACCTTATCCAGATACGCTTCATTGCCACCTTTTAAGGCTAAGATATAATCTGAATAAAAAGCCGCAAAGTTAATATCATGAATGACGATGACCACCGTCTTTCCTAACTCATCTACCAATCGTCGTAGGATTTTCATAATCTGAACACTATGTTTAATATCTAAGTTATTAAGGGGTTCATCCAAAAGAATATACTCCGTGTCTTGTGCAATGACCATGGCAATGTACGCTCTTTGTCGCTGGCCACCACTTAGCTCGTCTAAGTATTTATCACGTATAGACATCAGTTCCATATACTCAAGTGCTTCCTGAATCTTTTCATTGTCTTCTGCGGTTAATCTTCCTGCTGAGTAGGGAAATCTCCCAAAAGCCACCAGTTCTTCAACCGTAAATCGCATCGTACTGGCATGCGCCTGACGCAAGAACGCTACTTTCTTTGCCAAATCTTCTATTTTCCATTCAGCACTTTCCTTACCATCAATCCACACTTCTCCCTCATCTTTTTTGAGGACTTTACATATCATGGATAAAATCGTACTTTTTCCTGCACCATTAGGTCCTATAAATGAAGTAATGGCACCATTGGGAATCTGAAACGAAATCCCATCTACTACTTTCTTACCTTGATACGCCTTTCCTAAATTTTTTACTTCTATCATAAACGACTCTCCTTTAATAATAAGTAGAGGAAGTAACTACCTCCCACTAGATTAATAATCATACTTAACGTTACATCGAGACCAAGTACACGTTCGATTATCATTTGCCCACCTACAAGACCTAGTATAGCAATAAGTACACTTGCACTAACGATGGTTAAGTGCTTATAGCTTTTCATCAATTGTCGCCCTACGTTAGCGACTAGAATCCCTAAAAAGGTGATAGGCCCTACAAGTGCTGTTGATACAGATACCATAATCGCTACGACGATTAAGAACTTCTTCACTACTTGGTCATAATCTACGCCTAAGTTTATCGCTTGCTCTCTACCTAGCGCCACTGCATCTAATAATCTAAATTCTTTTCTTATATACCACAGCGCACCACCTATGCCTACTATTGCAGGTAGCAGAAGACTTGTGTTCATGCGGTTAAAACTTGCAAACATCGTATCTTGCAAATTCAAAAATTCATTAGGGTCCATCAAAAACTGCATACCATCTGAAAGACTACTAAAAAACGTCCCCATTACCATACCTACCAACACAAGGTAAAGCATATTGCTTTTTTCTTTTTGAAACATGACTTTATAAAGCAGTAGACTCATTGCCACCATCATCATAAGGGTTAAGCCAAAGTTCCCAAGTGTTCCTGCTGCAAGGCCAGTTCCACTTCCAATAAAAAAAGCTATGGCCGTTTGTATAAAGACATAAAGGGAATCTAATCCCAGTACATTAGGTGTTAAGATGCGGTTATGGGTAATGGTCTGAAAAACCACTGATGAAAAAGCAATGGCACTACCTGTTAAAATCATAGCCAGTACCTTCGGTACACGTCTTCCTAAGAAATAATGCATATTGCTCTTCGTAAGCCCAATGGTAATAAATAATGTGATAACGCCTATAACACTTAGTAGTAATAAGGCTAATTTCTTTTTATCCTTCATATCGTTTTCTCCTTATTAATAAGCCAAGGAAAAGTCCACTTCCTACGATTCCTACTGTTAAGCCTATGGGTATCTCATAAGGTGCAATAACGATGCGCCCAAAGAGGTCACATATCAGTAAAAAGATGGCCCCTAGCATCCCTGTAAGACCTATGTTTTTTTCTAAATGGTCACCTTTATACAGCTTCACAAGATTCGGTACAATGAGACCTACAAAAGGAATGGTGCCTGATATAAGTACAATGACTGTGGATACCAGTGCGACAATGACTAGACCTATATTTACAATTTTTTTATAATTCAATCCTAAATTAACTGCGAAGCTCTCCCCCATCCCTGCAACGGTAAATTTCTTTGCATAGATAAACGCTAAAGCTACAAGAGGAATCACTACATAAATGAGTTCATAATCCCCTCCAACGATTAAAGAGAACTTGCCATACATCCAACTATTGGCTACTTGTCCTAAGTTGAAACTATACGCTAGAAAACTTGTGAATGCACCGATGAGGCTCCCAAACATCAATCCCACTAAAGGAATATACATGCCGTTTTTTACTTTGATCTTCCCAAGGATGCCCATAAATAAGAATGTGGCACCAAGTGCTGTGATAAAAGCAATGATTGTCTGTGTAAAAATGCTTGCCGTCGGTACTAAAATAAGCGTCAACAAAATCCCAAGCTTGGCGCCATCCAATGTGGCACCTGTAGTGGGCGATACAAAAGGATTCATGCTTAATTGCTGCATGATAAGCCCACAAATACTCATACCGAATCCTGTGACACTCACACTTATAAGCCTCGGTACACGACTTATAAGAAATATATGTAGTGCTTCTTCATTGCCACTCAGTAAATCTTTTATATTCACTTCACTTACCCCTACAAATAAAGACATACATGCAAGGACGATGAAGATGATCAACAACGTACTTTTCTTCATTTTTGAAAACCCTTTCTAATTGATAATGTTTTTCATGTATATGATAATAACTGATAACGGTTATCATTGTCAAGTTTTTTATTACAAAAAAACACAAGTGGAAACGGTCCACTTGTGCTCTTCATTTACTACCTTCAAAAAGGAATACTATATAGGGGGAGTTTTACTAAGTTTTATTTAAGCAGCTGCTATACTATACATTTTTAGGGAGGAGTGTATTTATTTGTATAGCTGCTTCTTGTCTTTATTATGACGTCTAAATTTTAACAAATTGTGTAGAGTGGTAAAACAAATTAAGAATTTTAGGTAACAACTTAATTATTTAGCATTAAAATGCCTTTCCATCCTTTATTTCTACAAGTATAATAGCTTTATATTCTATTTTATTTTTACAAAGGAGACATACTATGAACACAACTTTAAAATCTCACTGGGGTACTGACCTTAATAATCGTTTTGTAGATAAACAAAGTGATACCCTTTGCATCATCCTTCCAGGTATCGCTTACCTCTTAGATCGCTCTTATCTGGATTATTCAAAGCAACTTTCTGTACAGTTAGGCTTTGATACATTAGAAATCGAATATGGCTTCCAAACTGCAAAAGCTGGCTTTGATGTGCCTACTGAATTTGATATCGTTGTTAAAGAAACCATTGCTTCTATAGAGCAAGCACTTACAAAAGACTATAAAAACATCGTTATCATTGGAAAAAGTATCGGTACCTGCGTTCAATCAATGCTTAACAAGCATTTAGCAGACCGTACTCTTACAAATATCATGATCAGCCCTATTGATAAAACAGTAGGCCTTGGTCTCCCTGAAAATACTTTTATCATCACAAGCGACAGCGATCCACTTTTATCTGCTGAGAACTTTGCTTCTCTTGGGACAATTGCTGGTGTTCAGCTTACCAATGTAGCTGGTGCTACACATGCCCTTGATATCCCTGGTGATATCTGTGGTACGATTGACGCCCTTAAGACATTTATCGTAGATGCTGAAGCTTTCCTTACAAAGTAATAGATCCAGAATAATGCCCCCTTTGGTAAGATACTTACGTATCCTCCAAAGGGGGCGTTATTTTATAATCTTTATTTCTTCAAGCTAAACCATTTCCCCTCACTTACTGTCTTAGATCCTAGCATACGCCATGCTAATTTAGGCGCCTTATCATCCTTATTCACATGTAGAATGATATTCCCTTCTGTACTTGCCCCTTTCATAAGCATACTATCCAGCTTCGGTGCTGGTACATAGGTGGAAACATCTTGCACATACTGTGTATTATTCTCGCTTGAATACATTAGATTATCTGCAATCACGCGAATAGATCCTGCTTTTTCACTGTTCAGCATTTTTATACTCACCTTTACAATCAAGAACTCTTCCCCATCTCGTAGTGATGCCATCGGCTTGTTCTGCTTCTCTATGAGTTCAAATGCTTCTTTTCCTCTTGTAACCTCTTTTACTTCCAGCTCTACTGTATATGTACCTATATCTGGGTGCCATCCTGTCGTCACTTGTTTGGTGCCTATAGGTGCTGGATTGTTATAGTCATAGGATGAACTGGTATTGTCCCCTAGATAAATGATGCCATTCTTATAATCCACAGGTATCCCTACTAATTTACTAAATTCTCTTAAGGGTACATAGGTGGTATTGTTGTATGAGACCACTTCCTTCGTTGATACATTTCCCTCATAATTAATTTCCTGTTTCTTAAGTATTGCGCTAATGGTTGGCGTTGCCGCTATTAATGTAGTCGCTGATGCCATACATGCTACTAATACATACTTCCCAAATTGTTTTTTCATATGGATTCTCCCCTTCTATGTCGTACAGCTTATATCATACCATATTTTAAAATATTTTAAATATTTTTTCTTTTTAATCATCCAACAAAAAAGAGACGCCTTGGGGAGGAACGCCTCTTCTTGTTTTCTCGTTTATATGTTTTATACAAACTGAAAAAGGGATAATAATATGGGGAGATTTTCTTTTTTTAAGTAGTCATCTATGTAGCTTTTGTATAGGGAAGATTATATGCTACATAGCTGCTTCTTGATACTTATTATGCCTGTCATATTTTAATAAATTATGACATTGTACCGAATAAATTAATAACATTTTATAAAGAAATCTTTATATCTTTTATTGCTTATGCAAATTCAAAACGATGGCTTTTGGTCTCGTCATGGATTCGATACTATAGCGTATACCTTGGGTACCCATACCTGATGATTTGACCCCTAGGAATGGGAAATGGTCTGGTCCACGCTCTGTTTTATTGTTAATTTGCACTGTACCTACTTCTAATTGATTGGCGATATAGAAAGCATGCTCAATGTTTTGTGTAAATACAGAGGATTGTAGGCCGTATTCTGAAGCATTGGCAATGGCGATGGCTTCTTCTACACTTTTTACGCGAATAATAGGGAGTACTGGCCCAAAAGGTTCTTCCCATGCAAGCTTCATCTCTTTTGTGACGTGGTCAATGAGTGTAGGATACACTAAGTTCTCTTCGCGTTTATTTCCTACTAAGAGTGTGGCGCCTTTTTCAAGGGCATCCTCTATTAGCCCACATACAAAATCTGCGGAGTCTTTAGAGATCAGTGGTACAATGACCACATCTTTTTCTAAAGGATTGCCCACCGTAAGTTTTTCCACTTCCTCTTTGATATAGCCAACTAATGTATCTGCCACTTCTTCTTCGACGAGTACACGCTTAACCGCTGTACATCGCTGTCCTGAATAGGAAAACGCACCTGATACAATATTTTTCGCTGCTTCTTGAAGCTCCGCATCTTTTAGTACGATAGCCGCATCTTTTCCGCCTAGTTCCATTAGCAGTGGCTTCATGGTAGATATACTAGAAATGTGCCTTCCTATCTCTGAGCTTCCTGTAAAATTGATAAAATCAATGTGTGGATGGGTGATCACATAGTCTCCTATCTGACTTCCCTTACCTGTGATGGTATTTAGCACACCTTTTGGAATACCTGCCATTTCAAATATTTTCACCATGCATAGTGTGCTGATGCTTCCTTGTGTTGGTGGCTTTAAAACCACTGTATTGCCTCCCACCAAAGCTGGGGCTATCTTTGATACGGAAAGGTTCACTGGATAGTTAAACGGTGCAATGGCTAATACCGTACCTAGTGGCTCTCTCGTAACGAATGACATCTTGTTTTTCCCGTAGCCTGGGAAAGCATCTGCAGTTAACATCTCACCCTTTAGTTGCTTTGCTGCATCCGAAGTAAAGGCAATAAAGTCTGCGGTACGTTGTACTTCTGAGAGACTTGATTTTTTGTCTTTGGCAATCTCTCTTACTAAGACTTCTGCTAATTCTTCTTGGTGAAGTAATAAAAGTTCTGCTGCTTTATCGAGTAATTTGGCACGCTCGCCTAAAGGGGTATCACGCCACATTTTCTGAGCTTTCTTTGCAGCAGCGATTACTTCATCTACCTCCTCTGGACTCATTGCTGGTACACTTCCTACGATACTTTCATCGATGGGTGAGTAGATCGTGATATGATTCCCTGTATTCGATACTTTCCACTCGCCATCTATATAATTTTTATAAATGCCTTCTGTATTTTTAATGGTACTGAACATATGGATTCTCCTTTTTATTAATAGTTATTATTATTTAATTTTTATTTTACATTGTATGCAGCATATGTCAATTTATTTCTTTTATTTTTACTTTTTATTTTTCCCTCTGCTTCGCTAAATACTCCTTCTATTTTTTGCTCCACAAAAAAAAGACAAGCTTTAGTCAGCTTGTCTCTGGTGATTCTTATTCTTCGTCTTCGTACTCGTCGTCCTCGTACTCATCTTCATCATCTTCTACTACAGGTTTTGCAATTGTTAAGTTTGGTTCACCTACGCCTGCTACTGCAGCTTGCTTTACTGGAATACGTACGCTTTTATTAAGACCAAATTCAATGATGAATAAATCATTGATGATATCAACTACTTTACCGTAGATTCCTGTGTTAAGAAGGACGCTATCGCCTACTTTAATTGATTGTTGCATTTCTTGAACTTGCTTATCTCTTTTCTTCTGTGGTCTGATGATAAATAACCACATGATTCCAAAGAAAAATGCCATGTATCCTACTGTTGATAAAATCATCATCATACCGCTAGGTTGTGCTGTAAATCCTAATACTGTATTCATTTGCAATTCTCCTCCATCTTATCTTTAGTTGTTTTTGTATCCTTCTAGACGCATCTTCTTATAGGCTGCAAATTGGCCATTATCCAATGCTTCTCGAATTTCTGTCATTAAGTTATTGAAATAGTGAAGGTTATGGATAACGCATAAACGCATCCCTAACATTTCTTTTGCCTTTAGTAAGTGACGAATGTACGCTCTACTATACTTCTGGCATGTAGGGCACTTACATTCTTCTGAAAGTGGTGCCATATCTTTTTCAAACTTTTGGTTAAATAAGTTCATCTTCCCATGGTTGGTATATATATGTCCATGACGTCCATTACGTGCTGGTAATACACAGTCAAAGAAGTCGATACCACGCTCAACTGCTTCTAGGATATTTTCTGGTGTCCCTACCCCCATAAGGTAAGTTGGCTTATTTTGTGGTAAATGTGGTACCACATGCTCAAGGACATTGTACATATCCTCATGACTTTCGCCTACTGCAAGTCCACCTACTGCATACCCTGGTAAGTCGAACTCACGAATAACCTTCGCATGCTCGATACGTATATCTGGGAAGATACCACCTTGGTTGATACCAAAGAGCATCTGATGCTTGTTTATGGTGTCTTCTAAGCCATTGAGGCGATTCATCTCATCCTTACAACGTTGTAACCATCTTGTGGTACGTTCTACGGATGGCATAATGTAGTTTCTATCTGCTAATGCTGGTGGACATTCATCAAATGCCATCGCAATTGTGGAAGCTATGTTTGATTGTATTTGCATACTTTCTTCTGGTCCCATAAAAATCTTGCGTCCATCAATATGTGAAGAGAAGTAAACGCCCTCTTCTTTGATTTTACGCATCGCTGCAAGTGAAAATACTTGGAAGCCACCTGAGTCTGTAAGGATTGGCTTGTCCCACACCATAAACTTGTGTAAGCCGCCTAATTCTTTGATCACTTGATCACCTGGTCTTAGATGTAGGTGATACGTATTGGATAATGCTACTTGTGTATCAATAGCATTTAAATCTTCCATTGATAAAGCACCTTTGATAGCCGCTACTGTCGCTACATTCATAAATACTGGGGTTTCTACTGTTCCATGTACTGTATGAAATCTACCACGCTTTGCTCTACCTTCTACTTTGAGTAATTCGTACATATACTGTCTCCATTCTACTTTTCATACTACCTTACAGTTTACAAGAAAAATGCCCTTTTTTCAATAAATCTCTTCTTTATTTTTGGCATTTATATCTTTTTTTAATCAGTATTTTAGGAGCTTCTACAAAATCATACCTTATTGATTAAAAGATATTATGAAGAATATACTTTTCGAACAACTTCTAATACGCCACCTGTTGGCACTTCATAGCGAGCTTTTGCTTTAATAACATCTAGTGCATGGCTCATTGCATAACTATAGTCTACTTGTTCAAACATTTCTAGGTCATTAAAGTAATCACCAAAAGCCATGCTTTCTGCTTTTGTCACGCCCAAATCTTCTTGGAGCATTGCTAATGCTTTGCCTTTATTAATACTTAGCGCCCCTAAGTCCACCCAGTGAATGCCTGAAACGGTGATTTTAAACTGCTCACTCCATCTTTCTCTTGCCATTGGCTCTATATCTTTTGTGATATCTATCGGATGATAGATTGCTATTTTTATAATAGGTTCATCTACTGTTTTGAGATCTTCCTTATATGCACGATTATGATAATATTTATCTAACTCTGCATCAAATACAGGATCTTGTGTATTTTGATAAGCTACCTCTTTACAGCATACTAAAAAGTAAATGCCCTCTATCTTCTCCAATGCTTCAATAGCCTGATGTGCCCATACATTATCAAGATATGTGGCATGGAGGTCTTGATCACCTTGCTTCACTACGCCACCATTTTCTGCAATCACATAAATCAAATCTAATACTTCTCTAAAATCATTCTCAACACTTGCCGCCTGACGTCCTGTTGCTACTGCAAAAGCAATGTTATGTGTCTTTAGTTCACGTATCACACGAAACGTTTCTTGTGGTATTTTCCCATCATGGGTTGCAAGTGTACCATCTAAATCTGTTGCTATCAGTTTAATCATCCGAAGCCCTCCTACGCCTTTATCTCTTTCTGTCATTATTTCTCTTGTATTGTACCTTTTTTTACATGCATTTTCTACTTAAAATATTTGTAAGGTTTTGCTATAATACTAATAAAATGCTAATTTAAAGGAGCTTTCCTATGATAAAAAAAGCTAAAGTCCCGCTAGGTCTTCTAGCACTTCTAACGGCTATTTATCTTTTCCTAGGCTTTCTAGCCTCCCGTAATATGTTTTATAGCCCAACGCTATCTCAAGTAGACTTACGTCCTCTACTTGAAAAGCAATCTTTTACCGAAGCGGACTACACCCTCTTGTTCGAGCAAACCGGTCTTGCAAAGCCAGTCATTGATGAACTGGCAACTTCTCCAGATTTTGTGGATAAATTACTAGGCTTTCAAGCCAATTATTTTGAAGGTCTGGACGTTCAGAAGACAAGTATGAATTTCATTACCCGTCAGGACTATGCCTTTGACGCTGATGGCAATACCCGTAAAGCCTTCCAGCTTGCACCATATCATAATGGGTATATCTTTCTTACCAAGTCTACCTATACAGCAAACTGGCGTCACGGTCATGCAGGCCTCGTCATCGATGAGACACGTGGCAAAGTCTTAGAATCGCTAGAGCCAGGTACCGTTAGTGTAGAACAAAACGCAAGTAGGTGGGAATATTACCCTACATTCAAGATGATGCGCCTTAAAGATACCCCTCAAGAAAAAATGGATGAGATTGCAGCCTTTGCCAGTGAGAATTTAATGGATATTCCTTATAATATCTTGACCATGAAAAATGCCGTGGACCGCTTTGATTCTACTCACTGCTCCTTTATCGTCTGGCAAGCCTTTAAAGCCTTTGATCTTGATTTAGATGCAACAGGTGGCATCTTTATCTCACCTCAAGACATCGCTGCCAGTCCACTTCTTGAAGTCTTACAAATCTATGGCTTCGACCCAAATAGGGTATGGTAAGATGAAGTTTAAAAAATGGCTTATCCTTATATTATTTTGTATCATTGGAGGCCTAGTACTCTTTAGCAGCAGGCTTCCACATGATATGGCACCCAAGGCTGAAGTGCTTATCAATCATTTCGAGGAGGGTTCTCTTCCACCTTTCCCGACGCTTTTTTATAGTGATATAAACTATACCCGTATCAGTGGCTATGACGTGGCAGATGGTACCCTCCTCAAAAAAGATGTAGCCTATACACCTTATACCGAAGGCTTCCTACCTACTACTTGGTACAATGCCTTCTCTGGGATGTTAACCTCCTCTGCACCTTCCCCTTACTTTCATGACTATTACTTAAATCAGGAAATAGCCGTCCTTGCTTTTACTGGGGATTTAAATGCCATCTATCTCGTGGACTTACAAAAAGAAACGGCTTCGCCCCTTCTTTTTGAGCCTTATGAAAATCTAGGTAAAATGTATGTTTCACATATGAAACGTGCAGGTGATCGCTTGATTATACTTGGCGGAGAAGCCAATGCCCATGCTTCCCTTATCTATACCGTAGACTTAAATACCCATGAGGTACTCACCTCCAAGCGTCTTATCAACGACCCTCAGACACTGTATGAAGATGACTTTACCATTCTAGATTCTGGCTGGTGCCTTTTCACAGCTGCCACTGGCATTCAAGCTTACGATCCATTCACAGATACTGATCAGTGGATTCCTCTCGATTTCCCTAGTACACAAGTGCTAAGCTATGGCAATCATGCCCTTGTGTTTAGCCAATCAGAAGACATCCTCTCTCTGGTACAAGACCAGCACACAAGCCTACCACTTCCTCTACCTACTACGACACCACACATCGTCGATATGGTAGTCAAAGATGATTATCTCTTCCTGGCCTTATATGACTCAAGTGGTGGCCGCTTTAATAACTACCTAAGCGTCTATGACCTGCGTACAGGCAAATGGATGTACGCACTAGGCATCGAACCACAGATAGATGTCGCATTACTTGATATACAATAAGGGAGTGGCGCAAAACTAGATAAGTTTTGCGCCACTCCCTTTTATCATTTCTCTATTATAAGTCCATTAATACAACCTTACTTGTCCAGTAGACAATGCTACCATCAAGGCTCGTTCCTTGAATAAGTGTATTACCTTCTTCGTCTAATCCTCGTACAATATGTGCTGTATCACCTTCTACAAGTGATGTAA
>JBOGBZ010000205.1:0-4499 GCA_051656485.1 Cellulosilyticaceae bacterium | reverse complement strand
TGCGACTAACTTACCCATTCATCTGGTCCATCCCTTTATTTGCCAGTGTATCTGCTTTATTATTACCTTGATTATCACTATGGCCTTTGACTTTGATAAAAGTAATGTCTTTGAATCTTTTTTTCTCTTCATAAAGCATTTGCCAAAGTTCTTTATTCTCCACTGGCTCTTTTTTAGAGGTGACCCAGCCATTTCTTAGCCATCCATAAATCCACTTGGTAATACCATTTAGTACATAGGCACTATCTACCATGACTTCCACTGGTAACTCATGCTTTTTAATCGCCCGAAGGCCTTCGATACATGCCATCAGCTCCATCATATTATTGGTGGTATCTTTTGCTCCGCCATAAAGCTCCTTTGTATAGCTTCCGAAGGTAAGGTATACGCCCCATCCACCTACATTTTGTTTCTTACCATTACCTCGGCAACCGCCATCACAATACAGTATAATCTTATCCATACATTTAACTATCCTTCTCTATATCATCAGCTTACTATACCGCTTAATCTTCTCTTCAAATTCCCGTAAATCCACATGTCTACCTACACGTACACTTTCTTTTCCTTCTACAAATAAAAGCATCAGTGGTAGTGCATAGACCTGGAAGCTTGTGGCAAGTTCTCTATATTTCTCACCATTAATCTCGATGCCTTTCACCTCTGGGTACTTCTCCAAAAGAATCTCTACTTTACTTTTAATAACTTCGCACGCACCACAAGCACTGCCTGTAAAATACACTACGACGAGCGGTTGACTATCAACGCATGCTTTCAATTGCTCGTAGTTTTCTAGTCGCTCCATTATACGCCTCACATTCTATGTTTCATATAGCTTCTATTTTCTCTAGTAGCTCATAAGCTAACATCTCATAAGCTAAATAACTTCCTTGATCCGTTCCTTCTGGTAGCAAAGCTCTTGCCACACATTTTAATTCATCATTCTCCATCGTTAGATTTCTAAGATATGCATAATCCCCGTCTATGCCTTCTACTTGATAGTCTATCCGTTCAAACATCCGCTATCCCTCTCTTTCAAAAAAGCCTAGAGCATTCACCCTAGGCTTTATCATATCACGCTATCTTTATTATAGCTTAATTTTTATTGTCTGCAATACACATACTATCTTCTATTTTTCATTTCTATCATATCACCATATACAGGTGTTGGCATACCGAATCCGCCTGATACCTCGACGATTTGTCCTGTCGTATACGCTGAATCATCACTTGCAAAGTACGCTACTGTGCCAGCCATTTCTTCTGGTTCACCCATACGCTTAATCGGTGTATGTCTTAAGAAGAATTCCTTGAAGGCATCTGATAAGTTATCATTCACTGCATCTGTAGCTGTCATACCTGGCAGTACTGCGTTACAACGTATGTTATCTCTTGCGCACTGGGTAGCTATAAGCTTTGTGAGATAGTTGATAGCTGCTTTACTTGTGCCATAGCCAATCTGTGAGATATCTGGTATCACACCACCTACTGATGAAATATTGATAATGCTTCCACCACCACTTCCAATCATATGTGGGATGACTGCTTGCGTTGTGAGGAATACACTTGCTAGATTCATGTCCATTGTCCCCATGAAGTCCTCATAAGCTGTGTGCTTAATATCTAAATCCGTCTTCGGATCAGAACCACCAAAGTTATTGACTAATACATCTATTCTACCTTCTTGTGCAGCTACTTCTTCGATCATTGTCTTGTAGCTTTCCTTCACTGTGGCATCGTTATACACGACTTTTACACTAGCTCCTAAAGTGCCTAATTCTGTGGCAATCTCTTGTGCACGCTCTACATTTCTAGCTGCCATATACACTGTGGCACCTTCCTGTGCTAAACGCTTCACGCAAGCAAGGCCTATCCCTCTTGTAGATGCTGTAACGACTGCTACTTTATTTTGTAATCTCATGCCGTTCTCCTTTTCGTTGGTATATTATGTCATTCCGCCTTTATTTTAAACTTTTTCTTTCTACTTCTCAAGTCTGTATTTCCTCGTATTATTTTATATTACACAACACTTGCTTTCTCGCTTCTTAGAACTACAACTTTTGCATTAATAAATGTTTAGAAAATTCTTTATATATGTTATTATGAGAAAGTATCATTTATTTCAAGGAGGTTTTGTATGTTTAAAAAATTATTGACTTCGATTTTATGCTGTCTTGTACTTCTTCAATGTACACCTTTGTTGGCACAAACTTCATTTACTAATCGCTCCAAATCCTATGGTGTCATCGATGCCATCGCATGTATCGACAATACGCTCATCGCTACCAATACGACTGATCATATCATCATGTCCACCAATCAAGGAGCATCTTGGCAACAAGTTGCCGCTGATAATCTAAATTTCAAAAAAATCGTCCAAAAAGATAACGTCATCCTTGCGCATGGCCAATCTTATAATCCTGGTATTGCACTTTATCAAAACGGTAAATGGCAAACCTATCGTTATCCAAACGCTATTGCCTCTATCGGGGCAACTCCAAATGGTTTTACGTTGTTACAAGCTGATGGCGTCGTATTAACCTCTCCCTCCGGATTGGAAAATACTTGGACTACTGTCACTACAGGCGCTAAGGCTTTTTCCGGTACTATTCGAAAGATGTGCTACATAAATGGTAGCTGGGCTGTATTAGGCAATGATTCTATTCTTTATACCACTAAAGATTTTAAGACAAAAAATGCCCTGCCTTATACAGTGGTACGTGATATCCTTCTCCAAGACAATAAGCTCTTCTTAGTTAGTGAAGCGAAAAACAATCCTATTATCACCTTAGATGCTTCATTTAAAGAAGTAGCAGTCTCTCCTACTACGAAAGACCGCTCTATAACAGATAAAGGTAGTTATTATAAACTCGTATCTCTGAACGATACGGTCTATGCGGTAGGTGTAAAAGGTGGCATTGTGGACTGTAATAAAACCCTTGTCGGCACCATCGATACGACCTTTTATCCTTTCCCTACCGCCGTATGTACAGATGGTACCTCATTCTATGTAGCTGACCAAGGTACTGGCCTTATACGCTATCATTTCGCCACCCAAACGACTACCAATGTACTTGCTAATGGCGAAGAGAAATTTCTCTACCAAGTAGGTGATGAACTATGGGCTTTAAATGGTTCACGCTCAACGACACTTTATCGTATCAACAAAGATGGTACCATCACTTCATTCCCAAATGTCCAAGAAGACATCTCGCTTCCAGAGGGATTCTTTAAAAGAGGTGCTGATTATGTCCTTCGTGATGCTGTCGGCAAAGAAAGCCTCTCTAAAGACTTAATAAACTGGAGTACCTCGGAAGATCGTATCGTCGTAGATGATGCTTCAACTGATATCAGAGATAACGGTATGACCCTATGGCGCCTCAAAATGTCTAATCCTATTAAAATAGGTGACTTGCTCTACTATATTCTTGAAGATGATGCAGGTACAAAAACAAATACTGCTCTCACATGTATCTTAGATGTTGCGAAAACGGAAGCCGAGCAGCTCGTTTCTAATGATGTAGCCTTAACCATTATGGCAAACGGTAAAGAAGTCCAACTTGGCGGGACAACTGTAACGATTAGACCTACCACTGATAAATCCCATACACCAAATCGTAGCACAAAAACCGATCGACTTGTTGTCTTACCTGAGAAAAAAGGTGAAACGACACTCAACGCCTTTTCTTTAGGCATCGGTCGTATCCAAACTATTGTTCCTTTTAAAGATAACCTTCTTGCAGTAGGTGGCGAAAATGGCAAATTTATGCTTCTTGAACAACGCAAAGTAGGTAATACCATCGAAATCATCTATAAAGACCACACACAATTTAAGATTCCATCTTATGACCCTGATGTCAAGCATATCTATGCGACTCCTGACACCTTATATCTAGCTGTAAATCGTGATGTGTATTGGAGTAAGGATGGGATGAATTGGGAAAACAGCTTTGTTTCCTACTCTCCTGAGCTTATTAATGCCGCTATTAGAGGCATCGCTTATGGCAATGGTACTTGTATGGTTATTTGCAATGGTAGTGAAGCTTTCTATTCTAAAGACATGAAAACATGGCAGTATATCGATGTTGCACCAGGTCAGCAGCTCCAAGACATCAGCTTTACAGGCAATAACTTCGTCATCACT
This sequence comes from Cellulosilyticaceae bacterium, assembly GCA_051656485.1. GTDB lineage: Bacteria > Bacillota > Clostridia > Lachnospirales > Cellulosilyticaceae > JBOFDK01. Next base: position 355 of record JBOGBZ010000205.1, on the reverse strand, counting down.
ACTTTCGAAGGCGGCTTATGGGTTGGCACCCCTTAGGCGCTTGCCATCTTCCTATCTGCTCTTCCCCCTGCCCGTATGCCCCGTGAAAGTCACTACCACCTGTTAATCTTAGATTATAAGCCTTTTCATACGCTTCTATCTTCTGATGGTCACTTGGTGTATGATCCTTGTGGGCATACTCGATACCATCTAGCCCACATGCCACAAGACTTGGAATAAGTTCATAGGAATTTAGCTGTCCTGGATGTGCCAGTACAGCTATTCCTTGATCACCTTTGATCGCCTTTAGTGCATCCCATACATCTACATATTCAACATCTCTATTGCACGGTCCATTGCCTTTGAAAAGTTCGCG
>JBOGBZ010000204.1:0-9670 GCA_051656485.1 Cellulosilyticaceae bacterium | reverse complement strand
TGGGCTTATTTGTTGAGCACGTTAATACCGAGGATGTCATTGCAAAAGAAACACTAAGAAGTCAACTTGTTCAATGGATTGATTCACAGGCTATATTTATCAAAGCATTGTTTAAAGATTTACAGTGGGAAAGTTGAGTCACTAATATTACTAATCGTAATTAATGTTAGCATTGTGATGGCTATTAGGAAATCTAATGATATTCTAATTAAAATGTTTGGTATATGGTTTATAATTATTGAAATATCAGCAGTTGGGATATTGGCTATACAAAGTAGTATGTTAGATAGAACTGAGGCAGGATACAGGGTAATACTTAGTATATGTATTATGATGGTATTTATATATGTTTTGTATGTAGTGACAATGAAATGGATGAATTCTTGGATTGCAAGTATAGTACTTATAGCAATATATTTATTCATTATAGCAATAGGGGGAGCAGTTTTTGGCATGTATTATCTAAATGTCTTTCCAGAGCAGTACCAAAATGAAATTAGAATATTTAATGAATATATTGAGAATGATGCTCTAAGAAGTACAGCAATAGCTATTAAAGTAGGAGTAAGAACATTTTATCAGCTTCCAGTGACAGAGATATACTGTAAAGTATCATTATTTCAATTTTTAATTGGAAAAGTAACTGATATGATGTTCTTAGGAACTTTAGTTTCAAAATTTAGAGATTTGGGTAAGTAGTTAATAGGTTAATAAGGCAATTAAAAAACCTACCCTTAACGAGGTGAGGTGAACCGTATCACAAGTAAATGAGGCTTAAAAAACAAGGTATAATGAAGTAAAATATTGGCTATAAATTTATATGTAAGAAATGAAGTATGGTTCTCTTGAAATAAGAGAACATATAATAAATTAGAACACAGAGGGCGGAACAGGTAGCCGCCACCACGTTTTGTAAACGGTAGGAGATGCAGATTACCACTTGCCTTGTGCTAACTTACGATAGGTTGTAGCTGAAAGTAGTTACAGCCTTTTTTATTTAATACATTATAAAAGATAAGTATGAGATTTTCAAAAAAAGTATTTCAGCAGCAATTTTCTTCTTAGACCCACAAGTTGAGTATTAAGAAGTATGAATAAGTGAGGGAGGTATTGGTATGTGTGGAATGTAATCCGATTCATAGGGCTAAGACAAAATCGGAGGTATATATGGAATATATTATTAGAGAAATGAAGACACACGAATATAATTATCTGAAGGATTTTTTATATGAAGCAATATTTCAGCCCGATAAAAACAACTTAGTGCCCAAATCTATCATAGAGAGACCAGAACTGAAGGTGTATATAGAGAATTTTGGAAGTGTTAAGGATGATTATTGTTTGTGTGCCGAAATTGAGGGGAAAGTCATTGGAGCAGTTTGGGTAAGAAATATTAATGGATATGGAAGTGTTGATGAGCATACAGTAGAATTCGCGATCTCTTTGTATCCAGATTTCCGTGGCTATGGTATTGGAACACATATGATGAGAAGCATGCTAGAATATTTGATACATGGAGGTTATAGCAAGGCATCATTAGCTGTACAAAAAGATAATTATGCATTTAAGATGTATTTGCATGTAGGTTTTGAAATAGTTGATGAGAATGATGAGGAATATATAATGATACATCATTTGCAAAATACAATTAGCTGAGAATAATAGTTGGAAATAATGGTAGGGAGCAAATTGCTCCCTGTTTTAATGTTTCATTTATAGCGTAAATTGGATATAATTAAATTAAGAATATAACAGTAGAGGTGAATCATGAGTAGAGAAGAACAAAAAATAATAGACTATATGGTAGTATGTATCAATGAATTTGCTGATACTTTTAATTTAAATTATAAAGAGGCATTTAATTACTTAAAAAAATATCATGCTATTAAATTTTTAAGAGATAATTATGAGATAGAACATACATTAAGCATAGAAGATGCTGTAGATGATTTATATCAAGTGTCACTTAATCATGGAGGAACATTAGTATGATACTATATCATGGGTCTAACATGGTTATTGAACAAATTGATTTTAAAAAGTGTAGACCTTACAAGGACTTTGGGCAGGGATTTTACTGTACTGAGATTAAAGAGCAAGCAGAGTTAATGGCTAAACGGGTTGCTAATATTTATGGTGGAAGTCCATATGTCACGGTATTTGAATTAGATGAAGAGGTATATGAGGTTGATAATTTAAATGTTAAGTGTTTTGCCAAACCGAGTAAAGAGTGGGCTGTATTTGTACTTAACAATAGAGATAGAAAGTTCAATAATTTAGAAAGTGAGGAAAATAATCAGGATAATAAATATGATATGGTAGTTGGGCCAGTAGCTGATGATGATTTAGCATTATTATTTAGGACATTCACTAGAGGGCTTATTGATATTGATACACTTGTAAAAGAAATGAAGTATAAGAGATTTTCAAATCAATATTCATTCCATACACCAGAGGTACTTGGATATTTAAAAAGAATAGGGGATAGTGAGAATGGATACTAAAAAAATGCTTATAGAAGGTATTATTCAAGATTTAATTAAATACCTATGTGAAGATACGGGGATTGTAATAGAAGATGCCTTGGAAATGGTTTATAATGCACAGGTATTTCAAAAGGTATCAGATGTAGAAACTGGACTTTATAGAGAAAGTCCTAGTTATATTTATGAACTACTAAAGGATGAGCTACTAGAAGGAAAATTTATACAAAAAGAAATTTAAATTATAAGGTTAAAGAAAAATGTATTAGCATGAGTATGATGAGACATATAGAGGAGAGCAACATGGAAAAGTTTAAAAAGATATATGTGGAGATTACAAATATTTGTAATTTGAGTTGTGATTTTTGTCCCAAAACAAAAAGACAGCTTCAATTTATGACAGAAGAAGATTTTAGACATATTTTACAAGAAGTGAAGCCTTATACAAGTTACTTATATTTTCATCTGATGGGAGAGCCTCTACTTAACCCAAGGCTAGAAACATTCTTAGAAGAAGCAGGCAAGGAAGGCTTCAAGGTTAACCTTACAACCAATGGTACATTGCTTAAGAAACATCAGGAAATACTTATGAATGCATCAGCTCTTAGACAGGTGAATATATCACTTCATAGCTATGAGACTAATAAAAGTGAGTTAAGTTTTGAAAGCTATATCGATGAGGTGGTACAGTTTGTCAAATCAGCTACATCTAAGAATATTATATGCAGTATCAGGTTGTGGAATATGGATACAGCAAGTTTACAAGGTGCCAATACACTTAATGGTCGTATACTAGAAATGTTACAGGAAAAATTAGAAGTAGAGACAGTGCTAAGTGAGGCATTACAAGAAAAAAATAGCTTAAAGCTAGGACCTAAGTTGTATATCAATATGGCAGAGAAGTTTGAGTGGCCAGATAAAGATAGAGAAATCATAAGTGAGCAAGTATTTTGCTATGGACTGAAAGATCACATAGGTATTTTAGTAGATGGAACGGTGGTACCTTGCTGCTTGGATAGCGAGGCGAATATACCGTTAGGCAATGTGCATACGGAATCTTTAAAAGAAATCTTAGCAAGCGATAGAGCAAAAGCGATGCAAAAAGGTTTTCAAAATCGATGTGCAGTAGAAGCCTTATGTAAGAGATGTGGCTATGCACAAAAGTTTAATTAAAAATGGAGAAAGGCTGCAATCACTTGAGATGCCAAGTGATTGCAGCCTTTTTAATTGGATTTTCAATTGAATAAAATTAAATATTTTAAACTTTTAAATTAATTTATAGTATATAATAAAATTATATCAAAAGATAATAGTATCAAGTTAGCATTTTACGAGCAGGGGTAATATGTACTGATGGTGAAAAAAGGGGGGGGATAGTGTGGCTGAACTTCTAAAAAATGCTATGACAGGGGTAAATATCATACCGACTGTATTGTTAGGCGTCGTATTGCTTTATTGGCTCATCGTTATCATTGGCGTTATAGATTTTGAGTTTTTAGATTTTGATTTAGATGTGGATGGTGCGGATCAGGGGCCATTTTATGCAATACTAGCGTTTTTAAATCTAGCAGAAGTACCTTTTATGCTGGTGCTTAGCATCGTCGCATTAAATTGGTGGATTATAGCGATGCTACTATGTTACTTACCTATAACCATAGGTGGTGTCGTAAGTGGCATACTGTTTATACCAAGCTTTGGTGTGAGCCTTGTGATCACCAAGTATGTAACGCGTCCATTAAAAGGTATCTTTAAGCATACGACATTGGAAAAAGATGAGTATGTGATTGGGCAACTTTGTACACTGAGATGTGATATTGAAGGGGACCGACTTGGGCAGGCAGAGATTGAAAGAGATGGTGCACAGTTAGTCATTAATGTAAAAGCGGAAAATAAAGGGCAAACATTTCATAAGAATGACGTTGCACTTGTAAGCAGCAGAGATAGGGAAAAAAACATCTATTATATTATTAAATAAAAGGAGAGATTGTATGGGTATCATGTTAGTAAGTATAGGGGCAATTGTCATTATTATTTTAGGGATTCTCGCACTATTTGCGAGATTCTATCGTAAGGTGGAGCAGAGTAAGGTTGTTGTAAGAAATGGGGTTGGCGGACCTAAAGTAAGCTTTGGTGGTATGATGGTTGTACCAATCGTACATAGACATGAAATTATGGATATTTCAGTCAAGCGCGTAGAGATTGCTAGAGAAGGCAAGGATGGTTTGATTTGTAAAGATAATTTAAGAGCAGACATAAGAGTTGCATTCTTCGTAAGGGTTAACCAAGCGAGAGAAGATGTACTCAAGGTTGCTCAATTATTGGGCTGCCAAAAAGCATCTGACCCTACAACTTTAATGGACTTCTTCGATGCGAAGTTCTCAGAAGCTTTAAAGACAGTAGGTAAGAAGTTTGATTTCGTTCAGCTGTATACAGAAAGAGAAACCTTTAAAAACGAGATTTTACAAATTATTGGTACAGACTTAAATGGTTACGTCCTAGATGATGCAGCTATTGACTACCTTGAACAAACGGACATTAAGCTTTTAAATAGTAACAATATCCTAGATGTAGAGGGGATTAAGAAAATAACTGAGCTTACAGCGAAGCAAGTCATCTTAGCGAATCAAATCGAGAGAGAAAAAGAGAAGACCATCAAGCAACAAGATGTAGCTGCAAGAGAAGCAATACTCGAACTTGAGAAGCAAAATGCAGAAGCAGAAGCGAAGCAAAAACGCGAGATAGCGATTATCACTTCTAGAGAAGAAGCAGAAGCTGAAAAAGTAGCCCAAGAAGAGCGTTTTAAGGCAGAAATCGCTAAAGTTAATACAGATGAAGAGATAGAAGTTGCGGAGCAAAATAAACAAAGACAAGTTATCATAGCGATGAAATCCAAAGAAAGTACAGAAGCCGTAGAGACAGAAAGAGTCGACAAAAAACGTCTGCTTGAAAGAACCGATAAAGAAAAACTCGTGGAACTTGCAACTATTGAAAAAGAAAAAGCAGTCGAAATGGAAAAGAAAAACATTCAAGTTGTCATCAGAGAAAGAGTAGCAGTCGAGAAAGATACTGTCGTTGAAGAAGAAAAAATCAAAGATACACGTGCCCTTGCAGAAGCAGAGCGTTATAAGACTGTGGCAATTAAGAAGGCAGAAGAAGAAGCAGAGAAGAATCTGATTATAGAAGTACAAATTGCAGAAGCTTCGAAACAAGCGGCTGAAAGAACAGCAGAAAAAACAATCATCGATGCAGATGCGAAGCTCAAGGCATCACAAAAAGAAGCGGAATCAATCAAAGTCATCGTGGATGCGAAGGTGCTTGAAGATGCAGCAAGTGGTATGGCAGAAGCAAAAGTAATCGAAGCAAAAGCTTTAGCACAGGCTAAAGGCGATGCTGCTAAAGTTGAAGTCAAAGAGAAGGATGGTACTGCGGAAGCTGATATCTTAAAGAAAAAATACATGGCAGAAGCAGAGGGCATCAAAGAAAAAGCGACTAGCATGAAGGCACTAGACGATGTGGGTAGAGGTCATGAAGAGTTCAAGCTTAAACTTGAAAAAGAAAAAGAAATTGAACTTGCCGGTATTAACATACAGAAGGAAATTGCAGAGGCACAAGCAGCAGTTATTACAGAAGCCCTCAGATCAGCTAAGATTGACATTGTGGGTGGAGAGACGATGTTCTTCGATAAAATTATTGGTTCTATCACCAAAGGGAAATCTGTGGACCGCATGGTAGAAAATAGTGACGTACTTACGGATATCAAAGAAACCTTCATTACAGGTGATCCAGAGTACTTCAAGCATCAATTAGAGGAATTCAGTAGCAGATTCAACTTATCATCAGAAGACTTCAAGAACTTATCAATAGCAGGTGCTATCAACAAAATGATGCGCTATGCTGATGGTGCAGATAAGACGATGCTCGGTCAGCTCCTTGATACTGTAAATAAGGCAGGTATTGCTGAGTTGCCAGCAAAAATCATAGAAACTGTACGTAAATGAGGTAGGACATGGGGGATAAAGAGCTAAATAATAATAAAGCGATGGAAAATAGCGCCTATGAAGTCATCAAAAATCGTTTACTCAAACATGGTAATGACTTAGAGGAACGTGCCCTAAAGCTGAATGCTGCTAGAAAAGAAGTCTTTGGTGGAATAGAAACCAAGCTTCTTGGCAGCAAGCAGGTGATTACGGAGCATAACTGTATACCAAGAGATATGGCACCAGTAGAGGATTATTTTATCTTTGGTTACAATGTGCATATAGGGTTGAAGACGAAAGTGGAACTAAGTGACGTATTTGCGATCTATGCCTATAAGGACCATGGCTTTCAGAAACAAGAACTGGACTTCATAGGTGATGAGCAGTTCTTGAGAGACTTTGATGAACTTTATAGGTACTATAAACATACGTTTTTTGCGAAGTTTACCATCACAGAACCATACTTTTATATGATTTTTCAAACGGGCAAAAATGCCACGGATATTAAAGTGTTTAAATGGCTTATTGAAGGTGGTAGATTAACTTATATTGATAGCAGAAGTGAGCATGAAGTGAGGCTGACTTATGAAAATGACTTTAAGTGCATCAGGGCATCGAGAGATGACCAGCGAAGTGGGCAACATCCTCATGTATCTATTCTAGACCGTGTCTTCGTGGAAACAATTGGTGGAGACTTAACTATTAAAGTTGAGGATAATACGGCAACAGGCAAGGGCATCTACTCAGAGGCGGTGGAGGATAAGGATCAAACCCTTGATGATGCTGAGATATGCTATAGCGATTTAGGGCAAATGCTTATCCTTAAGATAAAGCCCTACAAAGAAAATGAGTACAGGTATTTTATCTTTAACGATAAGTTGAAAAACGTTGTGAGAATGGACGCCGTCAAAGACAGTTGTATGCTTTTACCAGGTGGGCATGGACTGATATTCCCAAAGGGTTACTATTTGCAAAACGGGGAATACAAAGTATTTGATGTACCTGCCGAAAATGCTATTTTTGATCAGATCATTAGTGCACCTAATGGCGAAGACTATCAGTATATTTTTTATAACCTCGAGAGCGGTACCTACTTGGTGTATTCCTATAATATCATCGAGCAAATGATTGAAACGCCTATTGTATGTAGTGGGTACTCACATTTTAATAATGGTGAGATGATTGTCTTTAAACAAGAGAATGAACCACGAAAAAACCATATGATACAAATCTGGCGAACGCCTTATGTTGGTAAGAACTATGTAAGCGAAAGTCCTAACGATTCCGTCTTATTTAACATTGGCAATAAGGACATCGTTCATTGCATGGCGGATTGTAACCTCGTGAAGAAGTTGATCGAAAAAGGTGAGGGCTATCAGAGTATCTACATTGATATTGTCAAAGAATCAGAACGCATCATCGATACGTATTTTTGGCTAGACAAAGAAGAGGCGTACAATCTGAAAGAAGTGTTTCTACGTATCAAAGAGACAGCCGCTTTTGCAATCGGTGAGTTTGAAAAGGTAGTGCGTATCAAGAAGGCTACGAAGAAGCAAATAGCAGATGTAAAGGACAGCGCAGAAGAACTTTTAAAGCGATTAGCCTATGGAAGTTTTGACACCATTGATGAGTATGTCAAAGTATTGGCTGATATCAGAAAGCTTCGAGGGGAGATTGTATCCTTAAGGGACTTAAGCTATACAGACCTTTCGGTAGTGGATGCTCTTGATGCGAGCGTCAAAGAAAAAAATGATGTCTTTTCTAAAAAATGCGTTGAGTTTTTAATTGACCCTAAAGGACTTAAGCCTTATGAAGATAGGGTAGGTGCATTGCAAGGGGACATTAAGAATGTGACGAAATCAAAAGAAGGTAAAGAACTTATCGAGAAAATGGATGAGACTTCAGCTGATTTGGAGCTTTTAATCGATATCGTAGGGAACTTCAAGATTGAGGACCCTACCATCACCACACAGATTATAGAGAAGATTTCTGCTTTATTCTCCCTTATCAATAATGCGAAGGCTAAGGTAAAGGGGAAAATCGAAGCATTTACCAAAAGCGAAATGACTGTTCAGTTTAACGCCCAAGTAAAGCTTCTGAATCAAGCGGTAGTCAACTACTTAGATGTGTCGGATACAGTGGAGAAATGCGACCAGTATCTGAATAAAGTGATGGTGACTATACAGGAGCTAGAAGGCAAATTCGCTGAATTTGATGAGTATGTCATGAAGCTTACTGAAAAAAGAGAAGAGCTTTATGCAGCTTTTGAAAATAAGAAGCAGGCACTTCTTGATAAGATTAATAAACGCATCACCGCACTCTTCGGTGCATCAGAACGTATCATAAGTGGGATAGCCACGAAGCTAAAAACTTTTCAATCCGCAGAAGAAATTAAAGGGTATCTAGCGACGGACATTATGGTGGAGAAGGCCAGAGATATTATTTCTGAGCTGAACAATCTAGGCGATAGTGTGAAGGCAGATGAGATTACCGCTAAATTAAAGACATTAAAAGAAGATGCGATTCGTGAACTTAAGGATAAGCAAGAGCTTTATGTAGATGGCGAAAATGTCATTAAGCTTGGGAAACATCGCTTCTCCGTCAATACGAAGATGTGTGATCTTTCCATGGTGCAAAAAGAAGATGGTATGTACTACCATATCACAGGCACAGATTTTTGGGATAAGGTCATTCATGAGGAGATCGATAAGTATCGCCATGTGTTTGATCAAAGTATTGTATCAGAGAGTCTTGAGGTATATCGAGGCGAGTATCTTGCATATTTAATCTTTGAAGCAGCAAAACGTAAGGAAATTGAAAGTCTAGATGCATTGTACGCAAAATCAGAGGCACAGCTTATGGCAGTTGTTCAAAAGTTCATGGAGCACCGGTATCAAGAGGGCTATACAAAAGGGGTACATGACGGAGATGGTACGAAAATTCTCAAAGCGGTACTCGAGTTGCATCAAACCATCGATTTATTAACTTATAGTAATGAAGTGAGAGCAGTGGCTAGGCTGTATTGGCATCAGTTAGCAGACCAAGAAACTAAGAGCCTACTCAGTACTAGGCTAAGGGAACTTGCTAAGATTAGTCGCTACCTGCAATCAGCACCGCAACTTGATAACTATATACCTTATGTAGTCAGCAAGCTTGAAAAGGCCTACAAGGATGTAACCTTCTTCCAAGACAAGGCTATACCATTGGCGG
>JBOGBZ010000203.1:0-31381 GCA_051656485.1 Cellulosilyticaceae bacterium | reverse complement strand
TGTTCTAGAATCAATTTGTAGTAAAATACTACAACGATCATTTCGAACTGAGCTACGCGTCCAATTCACTCTAACTGTTAAGTGAATTATCTCATACTTGGCGGTTGGTGAGGATACGGGGGGTTATAAATCGCTTACATAATAACTATTGCAATAATAGGCTTTCTATTATTTGTTATTATCTGCTTCATAAACGGAGGCCGTGTAATTAATTTTGTGTATTCTCTCTCTTGAGAACAAATAATTATTGAACTAGGATAGGTCATATCATGAAACTTTATGTCGAATGTATGGCCTATTTATTATTCTAGATTTAGATCCTGAGGCATAAAAGGCTGCCACGAAGTGAATCTCTTGAATAAGGTTGTGTAAATGTTATACTGCCTTAACCGAAGGTGCCAAAGCCTATTTATTATTCTGAGTTTGTCACCTTCGGCAATATCATCCTAACATTTACACGTTCTTAGTCAAGGGGGGCAGTCTTGTTTCCTTAGACTACATCTGAATTTAATACGTCATCAAAGAGTATCGACAATTGATTAAGAACTAAATCCCATCCTCTATAACGCATTGTCCATTTACTTGTAATCTTAGTTGTTGCAAGGTATAACATCTTCTGCAAACTTTGATCTGTGGGGAATATAAGCTTTGTTTTAGTTACCTTGCGATACTGACTATTTAAGCTTTCAATAACGTTTGTCGTGTACATAATCTTTCTTGTTTCAGTTGGAAACATAAATAATGTAGATAAATTATCCCAATGATCTTCCCAACTTTTTATAGCTGTAGGGTACTTACTTCCCCATCTGTTTTTAACCTCTATGAAATTACTCAATGCCTGATCTTCATTAATTGCAGTATAGATGGTTTTTAAATCCTTTGTAAAAGCTTTCTGATCACTAGATGCTACATACTTCATGCTTGAGCGTATCTGATGAATAATACAGCGTTGTATTCTTGACTTAGGATAAACAGCTCCAATAGCTTCTTGGAATCCATTAAGCCCATCAGTACAGAATATCAGTATGTTTCTAGCACCTCTAGTTCTTAAATCATTAAGTACTGCAAGCCAAAACTTACTTGTTTCATTTGCTCCAATCCAGATGCCTAAAACATCCTTTTCACCATCCATATTTACACCAATAGCAACATATGCAGCTTTATTTACAACTTGTTTATCTTCGCGTACCTTAAAGTGTATTGCATCTAAGAAGACAAAAGAGTAGGTTGACTCAAGAGGTCTATTTTGCCATTCTTGAACCATTGGCAGTATACGATCCGTAATCTTTGAAACCATATCTGCGGATATTTCAACATCATAGAGTTCTTTGATTTGATCATGAATATCTCTGGTTGAGAGACCAGCAGTATAAAGGGATAGCACCTTATCCTCTATACCAGTAATATTACGTTGATGTTTGGGGATGATTTGAGGCTCAAATTCACCATTACGATCTCTAGGAATATTGATTTCAACAGGTCCTAGCTCTGATTTAACAGTCTTTTTACTATACCCATTGCGACTGTTAGGTGTTTGCTTTGCTGAGGTATTGTATCGATCGTATCCAAGTTTTTCTTCTAACTCAACTTCTAATGTCTCTTGTAAAACATCTTTAAACATATCTTTGAGTAAATCTAAAACATCATCCGTACTTTCAAAGTTCTGTTGAGCGATAAAGTTTCTAATTAATTCTTTTGGTAATGCGGACATAAAAAACTCCTCCTTATAATTCGACAATTTGATTTTTTATAATCATTGCCTCAAGGAAGAGTTTTTAATCGCTTACACAAAATTTTTTACAGGCTCTAAACGGAGTGTATCCACACGACGTAAAATTTGAAATAGGTATCACAGGTCTTAAATTAGGATTTAAGACAAAAGAAAAAGGCTCCCATCCCGACAAAGATTGAGCCCTTTTTCTACAACGTATTAATTAAACATTAATATACTCCAATAGCCCTAAAATAAAACAAACGTCTCACTTTAGGAATGCTTAGTAGTTACCAGCTACTGAGCATTTCTTTATATACTTATATTATAGCAAGATTTTCTTAAAAATAAACCCTTTTTGCTTTTTAAGCTTAAAACTTATTTGGTAATTGCTATCCACTCATTCTTATCAATAACATACTGGAACTCTGTTAACTTGTCATCCTCTATTACTTTGAGCAAATCACCAAAATCATTTACCAGACTAAGCTTGTTTATATCCTTGCGTTCTACCCATTCCATTTCTCCCTCATCTGAAGAAACTAATGTGCCACTAAATTGATTTGTCTTAAATAAGAAAACTATATATCTACCATTCTCAATAGGAAATTGCTTTATACCACATAAAGCCGGATTAATGATGTCTAATCCCGTTTCCTCTTTCATTTCACGTATAGTAGCATCAACAAATGATTCCCCCAGTTCTACATGCCCTCCTGGCAATGTATAGCCCTTCCAATCTTTTTTTATACGATTTTGTAAGAGTATCCTATCTTTATCATAAATCATGCAAAGTACTGCTAGTTCCACCTCTTCTGTTCGCTTCATTGACTTGTCCCCTAATCTTAAAACTTATTTTTCTAGTACTTACTTGTGTTAGTGTTCACCGTTTTAGTAGCATCTGCTACCCTTTTTTAGTAAAAACTTTATTTTTAATCTACTAATAACGACAACCTTCCTAGTACTTAATGTCCCTATCTTTACTTCTTTACACATCTATACTTTCACATTATTAATTGCCTTTTATAAAATCCTAGGGCATATTTATACCCTAGGATTAGTCTACTTATATTTTTCACAGATTATTTTTCTCACTTCAAAATCTAATGTTACTCTATAATTAGCTATAACATTCAATCCAATTACACCTACAGAGAAGCTTTCTTCTGGAAAGGTATGTGCGTATACCTCAATATCTTCTAATATAAACTGTCCTATTTTTAATCGGTCTACTTTTACCACATCAACATACGCCACACCACTTGCTGTTGTAATTCTTGCCTTTTCACAATTACTTACATCATAGCCTAGTTGATATAAAATATCCTTAGAAATAGTCGTTACACTAGCACCTGTATCAAATACTACCATCATATTTCTGAACCTATTAACTCGTTTACTCCAGAGTTCTAAGTCTAGCATGACCATATTGCCCATAGGTTCCATCTTTATTTCACATTTGCTCATAATATAACGCTAACTCCTTCTGGTATTTCCCCTGCATATCTAAGGTAAGTATCACTTTCTTCCATGATGTACTCATTCATGCCTCTTATAACCCTATCTCTGCTTTCGCTATGAAGAACAACTTCTCCGCCTATAACTGCTCCATTATCATCTTTGTCACAGTTAATCATAAATACCCATTGTCCATTATACTCTTGATTTATACTTTCAATTGCTTTATACATCAACTCACCTCTTTTCAGTAAGTATTTACCTTTATATACCTTATTATAACACATCCCAAATAGCTTTAAGCTATTTTTCTATCCCTTATTTGTGGTACGGTTCACCTCACCTTACTAAATGCAGTTTTTTCTACGATTAGTTTATTAACAGTATATTTCTATCTAATACTTAATTATGTGGTGTATATATTATTACAGTAAATTTATTTATACTTTCATATTCTTATATTAAGTTCTTCCAATAAATTACTTTTTAGTTCATCTATTGCACTAGTATTTAATTTGATGCACTCCCTAACTAATAAATGAATAAATCTATCATATGTAATTCCATCTACAAACTCCTTTACAAACATTTTTAAAATGTCTCTTCCTGGAGGTAAATTCTTCCATATTTCTTCCCAGTTTTGCTCTATATAATCAATCTTCTCACTTAACAGAGTTACTATCCTATCCTCATCAAGATTATCAATAATTTTCTCCTTTTGAGATTTAACTCTACTTTTCAAATTTTGCTCTAAATCGCGTCCTCCCACTTTAAAGTCATATTTTCTTAATTCTTCATGTAAGTCATAAGCAATCCACTGAGCAATAACATCACTTCTTTGTTTGTCTGCAATTTCTTTTAGTTTATTTTCTATCTCTATAGGATTTTTAAATACATCTAACCCTATATTTCTTAATACCTCCAAAATAGCTTGACCATCTAAAAAGTAATTTTCAATATGATATTTAGATAAAACATAAATTTTTTGATTAAGTTTTTCTCTTAATTCTTCAATTTGTGCAGCTATTAAGAAATCTTTATCTCTAATTAAATAAAAATCAGATGCTTTGCTTGCTTCAGATAACAAATCTAATACAGCATTTCCAACTTTCATTAAATTATTTATTCCTGTGGATTGAACAAAACTTAATTGCTCTTTATATTGTTCAAATAATAATTCAAAAAAATCTTTATCTGTTTTTCCTTCAACAAAAATAACCTTTTCGGATATTAATTGTAGACCTACATTAGCACCTAATGATTTAAAAGTTTCAAACTTATCTTCTTTACTACTTAATTTCAAAATTTGATTCTGTCCTGTATAATGAAGTATTTGAAAAACTTCTTTATAATCTACAGAATCTAAAATTTCATAAGAGTGCGTTGATAACCAAATTTGGCTATTTCCTTGTAAGGATTTTAAATGCAAAGATAATATTTTTTCAAATTGTGCATTAAGATGTAATTCAGGTTCATCATATAAAAATATATAACTTTCTGATTGAATCCACTTAAGATTAACAAATAACATTAATATTTCTTTTTCTCCTGAACTCAGCTCATCAATATCATGTCTAATACTATTATATTTTATAGGAAATTTTAATCCAGTGGTGTCTCTTTCTACGCCTATAAATTCTTTTGGCTTTAGATATATATTAATTATATCAACAAGCTCTTTTAATTCTGTTCCAATTTTTCCTGTATCCACTACCTTAATTAAATCATCAAAATAAATAGCCGCTAAATAATCTTTTACTTTTTCAAACCTTGTATCATTTTCACTTATTCTATTACTTCTTCTCTCATCTTCATTATAAAATCTTGATAATGAACTTAGGCTTACCTCATTATTAGAACGTGATGATAAGTATCTATTTGCATTTATATGGTTAATTTGACAATATTTTTGACCTGTAACTAATAATTTACCTAGTTCTGCATCAAACTCACAATTAAAAACATCATTGAAATCTAGTTTTCCCTTTATAGTATCTTTTTCAGTTTCTAAAAACCTTTTTTCTTGTTCTGATAATTCAAACTCAATTTCTATTTTACTTTGCTTCTCTGTATCTCTAAATGGAAGTAAGCTACTATCTATAAGTTCTCTTCTCTTTTCTTCCCCACCTTTTGAATCACTCAGATATATTTTTTTTATAATTCTTTCGTACTGTTTAATTGCTTTAAAAATGGTAGATTTCCCCACACCATTAGGTCCTGCAACAACTACAAAATCTGGTATCTCATACATTTCTACACATTGTATTACATCATAGTTATATATTAATAATTTTCTTATTTTCATCTTTCCCCCCCTTAAATACTAATATAATTCAAAGTGTCTGATTATATTATACATTCTATCATTTCCCCATTACAACTACTTTATTAAAAGACTCCCCTATTTGTGGTACGGTTCGTTATTATTAATCCTATACGCTCTATACACCTGCTCCAATAGCATTACCCTAAAGAGCTGGTGTGGGAAGGTCATCTTAGAGAAGCATAGTTTATACTGTGCTCTCTGGAGTACTTCATTGCTAAGGCCTAGTGATCCACCTATTAGAAAAACTAGGTGGCTGTCTCCTCTTAGGGCTCTGTCTGACATAAAGCTTGCCAGTTCTTCTGAGCTTATCATCTTGCCATCTAGGGCTAATGCCACTACGTAGGCGTCGTCTTTGATTTGTGCGAGGATTTTCTCCCCTTCTTTTTGCTTGATTTGCAACTCTTCTTTTTCTGATGCATTGTCTGGTGTTTTCTCATCTGCTAATTCGATAATACTTAGTTTGCAGTAGCGCCCTAGTCTTTTGGTGTACTCAGCGATGGCTTGTACCAGATACTTTTCTTTTAATTTGCCGACGCATATAATATCTATTTTCATGCTAATCTCCTTTTATCTTTCCCTTTATTGTCACGCTTTTATTTTATTGTTTCGAATTTACTTATTTCTTTATACATGCTACAATTAATCTCTATTATTATATACCTTATAGGAGAAAATACGATGCCTCAAACACTACAAGATACACAATTAATTGATAACAATATCGTTGTCCAAATCGCTATTTTAGTTAACGATATCGAGACAACTCTAGCGAACTGGTGCCAGTTTCTAGGTGTCAAAAACTATGGATACAAACTGACTGAAGCACCTGAAGTAACTGGTGTTCAGTTCAAGGGAGAATCTACTCCTGCTCGTGCAAAGCTTGGCTTTGTGAAGCTTGGACAAGTCACTCTAGAGATTATCGAACCTGACCACAATCCTAGCATTTGGCGTGAGTACCTCGATGCACACGGTGAGGGCTTCCACCACATCGCTTTCAAGGTGGCAAACCTTGATACAACCATCGCTACTTTCACTAAGAATGAGATGCCTCTCATTCAGACAGCGAGCTACGGTGCTGGCCAGTATGCTTATATGGATACTTCTGACCCACTGAAAATGGTGGTCGAGCTTCTCCAAGATTTCAACTAAAAAGATTGCAAAAGAATAGGCCATCCTACTAGGGATCGGCCTTTTGTTTTGCCTTTTAGAAAAAGTTCATAATCACGCCCATCACTGCGCCTAGTAGTGCTCCTAGCCATACGATGGCATTAAGCTCTTTTTTCACGATGCTTAAGATGATTTTCTCCATTTCTAGTACATCATAGTTTTTGATTTTTTGCTCCACGATGTCTTTGATATCTACTGTCTGAATCATCTTGGTCAGCTGGTTTTGTACTAGATTCACATACTGATTCATCAGTACATACTTCACACGAGGTAGCTCTTCTTCGATACGGCCTACCACAGTACTTACTGGTGTCTGGAGAAGCTGCTCTTTTTCACGACTGATGACTGTCTCTATGACTTCTTCCCCTTGCTCTTCTATCATACTTTGGATGATTTCTTGAAGCTTTGTCTCTGCTGTCTCTAGAAGGCTACCACTTACAAACATAGCCATAGGTCCTAGATTTCCTGAGATAGCTTGTACCGCTTGCTTTGCTAGTGGTTCACCAAGTCGCATACTCACGATCTTTTGATACGCTGCATAAGTCAGACCTTCTTCGATGGTATTTCCAAGCATCTTGATAGTGGATTCACCGAGTACACTATCAAGTGCTTCTTCTACTGTGGCCTCTGATGTCTTGTACGTATTGACCCACTCATCCACTGCAGCTTCTAGCTTAACCACCATCTCTTGAGAAAGTAGGTGCTCTCGGAGTGTCGCTTCATCGATAAGTTCTCTTCCGACTACTTCACCGATGGTCTTTGCGATACGCTCTTGTTCTCTAGGGATCATCCCTGGTGTGAATGGTAAGCGCTTGCCACATACGTAGATTGGCTTCAGTGGTCTAAAAAGCATTTTGATTGCAATACTATTTGTAATGTACCCAATAATCCCACCAACGATTGGGCCCATAAGAAATGATAATGTCATGATTGTTTCCTCCTATGTATACTTTCTATGTCTACTGAGTATTATGCCATATTTTTCGTCTTATCTCCACCCCTAAGTATTGGCAGCCTCCTTAAGTGGTTTTTTAACTTATTTTTAACCTATTTTTAATTTATATCTTATCTCTATTTTACATTCAGCCTCTATTATAAACCTATCAAGTTTTTCTTCTCCCCATATAGATAGAAAAAGCAATCACTAGCCATCCTCCAATGGCATGTGATTGCTTTTTCGTCTTTTATGCCGTTGGTAGTAACGTCACGCCTTTGTCTTTCACCACATAAATCCCATCATACAAGTCCTGATGTTCTTTGAAAAGCACATGGCTTACATGGACGACTGTCATATCCCTAAGGTCTAGAAGGCTTTTCTCGATTTCCCTTGCTCGCTCACTATCAAGAGCTGCAAAGCCTTCATCAATCAGCAGCATATCTGCTTTTTCCAGAAGTCCCCTTGCGATGGCGATACGGCTCTTCTCGCCACCTGATATATTCTTTCCATTGTCATAGAGCATACGATCTAAGCCTGCTATATCCTGTGCCACAAAGTCCTTAAGGCCTGCTTTCTCTATGGCTTCCCAGATGGCTTCATCTGTATAGTCTTTGTAAAGGGTCAAGTTGTTACGTAAGGTATCTTCAAAGATAAAAACCTTCTGCTCCACATTGGCGATATGCTGGAAGTAGGATGCTTTCTTAATATCCTTTAAAGGCTTACCATCTACGAAGATGCCACCTTCCTGTGGGTTGAAGTACTTTCTAAGGAGCTTCAGACAAGTGGATTTCCCACCACCACTAGGGCCTATAAGCAAGTATTTACCACCTTTTTTAAGGGTCATATTCACCTCTTCTAAAATCACATCCTCATCATACCCAAAGCTTACATCTTTAAAAACAATCTGCTCCTCGATCCCCTCTAAACGGAGTGCTTCTTCGACTTTATCCACATTTTCAAGTGTCGTCTCAATCTTTTTACACAAGTCTTTCACAGAAAGAAGCTGTGGCATCGCTTCACTCATCATATAAGCAGGCCCTACCACACGATGCATGGCATCAAATAAAATCAATACCCCACCTATGGTTCCATAGCCTTTCAATGTCAAATACCCTGCTAAAAGCATGACTCCCATAATGGTGAGCATCCCTTCTGTATTTTGGAAGCAAGCCACATAGGTAATCATACGATCTATCAAGTATCCCTTGTGTTGTATCTTCTCACTCTTATCATAGAACTGCTTGCCTACATGGTCGTATAAATCATTGTTTTTAATAATGTGGAAAGCACCAAGTGTCTCCTTGATCGTGCCTGTGTAGTCTTCAAAAGCATCGCTTCTCAGGTTCATCTGCTTTCTGATAGGCTTAGAGGTGACTGCACTGATGGTCATATTCAGCACCATAACTCCAAGGCCTATAAAGATAAAGAAAGGTTCTACCGTATACATCATCCATATGGCTGAGAGGAAATACACCCCACCATCAATAAACATATACAAGGCATCAATCAGCTTCGTCTCTAACGTATTGAAATCATTGGCAAGGCAAGAGACATACTTACTATTGTTCTCCCCGTTGAATTCATTCATATTTTTGCCATAGACCTTCTCGATATAATACGTCTTCATGGCTACATTGGCTTTTTGCTTATAGCTATTTTTTACCACTGTCACTACCATCGCCAATGGTATAAGAAGGATTGCCAGTAAGATAATCTGCATCCCTTTTTCCTTATAACCTACCATGCTGCCACTTAAGGCTAGGTCAAATAAGCCTACCATTTTCACAAGCATAAAGCTTTCTAAGAAACCTAATGCCATTGTCAGTATCACCGATGCCACCATCCATGGCCATGTGTGTAGAAGTTTTTTTAGCATACCATTACCCCCTCAAAATAAGCTTGTGCCTCGTATTGTCTAATCCCTCTCCCTTGAATCTCTAGCACATAATCATAGTCTTCGCTCACCCCTTTGTAATACCTGTGGCTAATGGCTATGACCGTCTGTGGCAGTGCCAGTAAATCCTTCTCGATTTGTCTACCTAGCTCCTCATTGAGGCTAGACGTCCCTTCATCCACAAAGAGAATCTCCGCTTCTTTTGCAAGGGCACGTGCGATGGCGAGTCGTTGTCTTTGCCCGCCTGAAAGATTCTTACCATTCTCAAGGAGCATCATCTCTAAGCCTTTTTCTTCCACCACTTCGGTAAGACCAGCTCGCTTAATCGCCTGTGCAAGTCTCATCTCATCCACTTCCTTATAGAGGGTCATATTGTTTTTCAACGTATCTTCAAATAAGAAGACGTCTTGCTCGATAAAAGCTACTTTCTGGTTGAAGTGCTTCTCATCAATGGCTTTATAGGATACGCCGTCCACCACCAAGTCGCCCTCATAGTTGTCGTAGACCATCCCTAAAAGCTTCATCACGGTGGATTTTCCTGCACCACTTACCCCTTTGATTAAGTATTTCTTACCTTTTTGGATGGTAAAGAATGTATGGTTTAAAAGCTTCTGTCCTTCATAGCCAAAGCTTAGATTTCTAGCTTCAATTTGCTTTTCAAATGTAAATGCACCTTTTGCTTCTGCATCCTGTACCACTTCTTCTTCATGGGTAATCTTATCATAAAGCTTACTAGACGCCTTGATGACATTAAAAAGTGGCATGGTATTCATCATCAAAAAAGAAAGTCTACTACTCATGTCATAAAGAAAGACGGCTTTACCAAGGCCCATGCCTCCTTGTATCTGAATCCCTAGATAAAAGACGATGCCCACCATTGCTACATAGCCGATGAAGATAAGCCCATTTCTTTGAAGGTCTGTGTAGTTATTCAGTTGCCACTTGCTCCGCTCAAGGCGTTTCATAGCATAGATATTTTTGAGCGAGAATTTTTTCTCCATATTGGAAAGTTTAATGATTTCTAGACCATTAAAGGTATTGCCCACCTCTAAAGTGAACTGCTCATTTTCCTCTGATACTGCTTCTTGCAGTTTCTCCGTCTTCTTCAAGAAAAGACTTGATAATAAATAGCAACCAATGGCAACACTTAGTGTACCAACCGCCAGCGGTAAGTCGAGTATCGCAATAGCTACTACTCCTACTACAAAAAGTCCCCCATTAGAAATAATCTGTACCAACCCTGTAAAAAACCGTGATTCGATACTATTGATATCATTGGTCAGACGTGATAAGTACACTTCTCTTGATACTTGCCCAAACTGCTTGTAGCTTTTTTTCATCACGGCTTCAAAGGCGCGCATACGAATGGTTAGTAAGATTTCCTTCATATAACCAAGTCTTAGCATACGGGATACCAAGTACAGTCCGCCATTGAGGATCATCCCTCCTACCACCATCATTGCTACAAACAGAAAATACTTGGTATCTCCTGACTCCAGTGCGTCAAACAACCATGATGTTACCCCGATCTGTACCATATCCGATACCACAAAAATTAAACATGCCAATACATAGACAACCAGTGCCCCTTTTTTCTCTAATAATAATGCTCTCATATAAGCTCCTCTCTGGAGCCACTTTTACCTCTTATTTAAGCTATTTACACGCAAAAAAAGACTATAGATTTTCCTATAGCCTTTATAACCGTACGCAAAACAATACACCTCTCCTACCTGTGGCGGATTTTGTGCTTTGTCTTGTCTCGTTATAGGAAAATAAATACATGATACGTATTACCTTTGCATGAAGAACAACCAACTTTTAGGCACTCTAAAAAAAGCCCCGTAAGCCTAGTAAAAGTGAATCCTCTACTTGTTTTGTTGTGTTCTTTTTCGTTCCATAAGTTCATCTTGAAACTTATTTCTTAGCAAAATAGTAATAACATTGTCATGACTTACCTCCTATATTTTTAATTAAATTTATATTATCATATTTATATGCAAAAGTATACACTTTTGTCATGAATCATATTCTCATTCTTCTCCATGTAGTGTATCATTAAAGACATACAATGTTTATCTAAGAAAGGATGATCGACCATGAGTTATACGCAAGAACAAATCATGGCTGTCAAAGGCCAAGGCTTTCTCCCTTTAAAAGATAAGGTTCACTTTGCTGCACGTGTCCTTATCCCCGCTGGTCACATGACCACAAGCTATGCTGCTACACTAAATGCCGTAGCTGAGAAGTATGGACGTAGCTACTATACACTCACACAACGCCTCGATGTAGAAATCCCTTGGATCAAATACGAAGACATCGAAGCAGTGAAGGCCGAACTTGCTGAAGGTGGCCTTGATGTAGGTGGTACGGGACCACGTGTGCGCCCTGTCCATACCTGTAAAGGAAACGTCTGTCGTGTAGGCCTTTTTGATACTGAGGATGCTGCTTTCAAAATGCATGAACGCTTCTATAAAGGTTACTACAACACCAAACTACCAAACAAACTTCGTCTAGGCATCTCTGGTTGTTTCAATAGTTGTTCTAAGCCTCAACTCTGCTGTATCGGTATCAGTGGACGCAAGATGAATCAAGTCGCCATCTTTATCGGCGGTACCTTCGGTCGAGAAAAAATCATCGGCAAAGAACTTCAAGGTCTTTACTCTGTGGATGAATCATTAGATATCATCGAGCGTGGTATTCAGTTTTATCTCCACAATGGTGAACCTGGCGAACGCTTCGCAGGTATGGTAGACCGTATAGGCTTCGAAATCGTCGAGAAAGCTATGCTTCAATCTGAATAATACGTCCATCTATTTCCAGTTCATCTCCTTGGACTGGAAATATTTTTTACATTACATTGTTGCATACGCAACGAAATAGTGGTATGATTTTATACATGTCAAAAAAATAATATCTAGAAAGGAAATTGCGATGTCCACACAACAAACACCTAACGAACTTGGTACACAAAGTATTATGAGACTTCTGATAAAATTCTCCATACCTGCTATTATCGGTATGGTAGTCAACATGCTCTACAACGTCGTAGATCGTATGTACATTGGTAATATTCCCAATATAGGCGGTCTCGCTATTACTGGCGTAGGTATTGCCATGCCTGTTACACAGATCATCACAGGTTTTGGGATGCTTATCGGTATAGGTACCTGTGCAAGTATCTCTATCTCTCTCGGAAAAGGTCAGAAAGACGAAGTGCGAAAATTCTTAGGCAATGGTTTTACAGGGATTGTCACTGTAAGTATCCTCATTGCCCTACTTGGTAACTTATTTGCTGAGCAAATCCTTACACTTTTTGGTGCAAGTGAGAACACTTTACCTTATGCTTTAGATTACATGCGTCCACTCTTCTGGGGAACAATCTGTAACTTATTTACTTTCGCACTTAATAACTCGATACGTTCTGATGGTAATCCAAGAATCAGTATGTATACAATGATTATCGGTGCTACAATCAATATCATCCTTGACCCAATCTTCATCTTCGGGCTTGGCTTAGGTATTAAAGGTGCTGCTTATGCAACAGTTATTTCTCAATTCATAGCTGGATGCTGGGTACTTTTCTACTTTACTAAAAGTAAAAAATCAAACATTAAACTCTCTCGTGAAAGTATCATTCCAGATATGCGCATTATCAAGAAGATTTTAATCGTTGGTATGGCACCATTCTTCATGCAGCTAGCTAGTAGTGTTGTAGCTGTCCTTGCAAACAAGGCACTTATGACTCATGGTGGTGACTTAGCGATCGGTGGGATGGCCATTATTTCTTCCATCTCTACAATCTTTGTTATGCCTATCTTTGGTATCAACCAAGGTGCTCAGCCTATTATTGGCTACAACTACGGTGCGAAAAACTTCAAACGCGTGAAGCAAACTTATATGTATAGTTTAATTATCGCTACAACGCTACTTGCCGTAAGTTTCATCTTTATACAAACCTTCCCACAGATGGCTGTTGGTATGTTTAATAAAGACCCTGAACTTACTGAGATTACTGTATCTGGTATGAAGCTCTTCCTACTCTCAATGCCACTGATTGGTATTCAGATGACGGCTTCTAACTACTACCAGTCTGTAGGTAAAGCAAAGAAAGCGATGGTTATCAGTCTTTCAAGACAGCTTATCTTCCTTATCCCAGCCTTCCTCATCCTTCCAAATATATTTGGCTTAAAAGGCGTATGGATCGCTGGTCCTGTAGCTGACTTCTTGGCTGTAGCTGTATCTGCCGTAGTCATCTTCCTCGAGATGAGAAACCTCGGTAAAGATATGCCTACTGAAGAACAACCCTTAGCTTTATAAACCCAAAAAGAAGGGACACTCTATGACAAAGTGTCCCTTCTTTTTTTGTAGTTAATGCCTATAAGTACGCCTGCTGTTGGTACCAAGAGGAAGATGGCTACCACACGCCAAGGCGAAAGGATGTGAGTGGCCACATACCCTTCTTGTATAACCTCTAACGTGGTTCCTTCTATGCCCATCTCTCCACCTTGCTCCTCATAGACCTGATGGAAAATCCCCGTAACCTTTACTTGGTCGCCTTTATACTTATAGTTTCCCCAGTACTTCACCGCACTGAGTGCTTCTCTTTCTATATAAACACCGATGGCATTGCTCCCATCATGGATATTGACCCATACATAGTCTCCACGCCCGATAGGTTCACCGATCACTTCACCTTCGATGACCACATTTTTTTCGGCATATGCCTTAGCATTTTCTATTAAGTCATTTATTTTTACCGTAGCACCTTCCACTGGGCTCACAAGGAAAAAAAGACTGATTAGAAACCCTAGAAGTATGCTTATGCTTTGTGTATTGCTTTTTTCCATAATGTATAGCCCCCATTCAATGCTGTTCCTATAAATACAAATGCTGAGATAAATTCTAGACGTGCGACCCACATGATGAAGATATAAGTAATCTTCAAAAAGTCTGGCATACTTGGTGTAGTAACGCCAATGGTTAAGCCGACATTTCCCGTTACAGATGCTGACTCAAAGACAGCTTCTGGTAGACTGTAACCTGCCCATAAAGTAGCCAATACCCCTATGCCAAAAGTGAGTACATAAAGCATGGCAATCATCAAGGTACTCTTCACCATTTCATCATTTAACACTTGTTGTTTACCAAAGTGATACTTTTCTACATACACTCTTTTTTCACTGTACATAGCTTTTTTGATGGTTTGGATGAATCCTTTGAAGATAATCCCCATACGAATCCCCTTAATACCACCCCCAGTCGAGCTAGCACTTCCACCGATAAGCATTGCTATACTGATAAGGAAGATACCTACACTGCCCCACTCGAGTAAAAACTCTCTACCATAAACCGTCATAAAACCTGTGGTTGTATGGGCTGACATCATCTGATACACGACTTTTCTAAACATACTGATGGCCTCTGTGTAAAGCCCTTGCTTGCTAAACCACATGACCACAAGACCTGTGGTTAATGTTAAAGTAGTCACGAAAGATACTATCTCGATATTTTTATAAATTTCTTTTTTATTGCCTTTCCAGATAGCATGATGCAGTGCAAAGTTAAAGGAGCCTATGACCATAACGATAATGGTAACGAGTTCATACATCCCACTATGATAGTACATGATGTTTTGAGACTGTGGTGCAAACCCACCTGTACTCCATGCCCCCATAAAGACCCACATACCATGGAGAAAGCTTCGCCCTAAGTCCATCCCTATGCCTAGTCCTACGAGCATCTGTACAAAGGTACCTATCACTAAGTACACAAGGGAGATAATCCATATAGCCTTTGCTGTATCTGAAACATTAGGTAGAAGCTTCTCATCTTTGGCTTCCCCTACATACATACAAAAAACACCGCGCCCTTTGGTAATGAGAAAACTAAGAGCTAAGACGATCATACCTTGCCCACCTACAAAAGTAAGCAAATGGCGCCACATATTGAGGCCGTTAGACAGATGATCTATATCTTGGATCAGTACAACCCCCGTTGTGGTATAGCCACTCATTACATCAAACATAGCATCCAAATAGGATACAAAATGGCCACTCAAATAGTATGGAATAGCCGATAGTACCATCAAGATAATCCATGTCACCGATGCAATCATCAGACCGTGTCCCCATCTAAAGCGGGTTTTAAAAGACCTGCCACAAAGTTCAAGTCCAGACCCTATCATCAAAAAAATACTCATACTGATAATAAAATCAACGACCACAACCCATTCACTACTACAAAGTGCCACGATAATGGGTGCAAGATGAAGCAGGCCTATGCTACTTATCATCTTTCCCATATAATAACTTACAACTTTGATATCTTCTAATATGCGTGTCATCGTCTCACCTCATCAACGCGACAACCATCCCATAATAGGCAGCGCATAAAACAATGACAAAGGTAACTTCAACGATAATACCTACACTAACTTCTTTGAAACCATAGCGATATTCTGGCTTTTTCACATTCATTCCCCCTACCAGTTAACTTTCTTTGTCTTGTGGGCAAAAAGTTGATCCAGTTGTTTTTTGTTTTTGTGTGCGACAACGACGATTACTTTATCCCCTTTTTGAAATGCCACATCGCCTCGTGGAATGACCACGCGATGCTGTCTTAAGATATACGCAATATTACACTCTTCTGGGAGTATGATATCTTTAATTTTATAGCCATTAACCTCTGAAAAAGTATCCACCATATATTCGGTGAGACTTACTTCCCCTTTATCAAGTGTCATCAGTGTTCTAAGTTCTCTTAGCATGACCTCATCTTCTATAAGATGTGCAATAATCGTGGTACTGCTAACTGTATGCTCAATGCCCAGTGCTTTAAAAGTCCCTTCATTTTTAGGGTTGTTAATACGTGCAACGGCTTTTGGCACATCAAAGTACATCTTAGCCATCTGACAAATGAGTAAGTTCTCTTCATCTTTTCCTGTAGCAGCAATGATTACATCTGCTTCTTCGATGCCTGATTCTTCAAGTACATCCACATTGGTTGCATTGCCACAGATGACCAGACTCTCTACTTCTAATGCGAGCCGCTCACATTTCTTAGCATCCTGCTCGATGGTGCTTACACGGTATTTTTCTTCATTTAAAGCTTTTGTGAGATGATATCCTAATTTCCCCGCTCCTACTATAACAATACGCATCTTTACCACCTATCTCCCTGTACTTCTAGACTTTTCAACGCTTCTACGTATACCTTTGCGACTACTAAAGTCATTTGATTACCTTTTTTAAGAATACACTGTGCTGATGGGTACTGTGATTTCCCCCCTACTTCTAGCTGTACGACTTTCGCTTTGTACTTCTCTTCAAAGGTACTTACTTCCATACCCGCAAGTTTTTCATTCACTTCATACTTTAGACACATAAGGTCGGGGTCATCCATCTGCCCCACAATCTCACCTACATCACAAAGCACCTTACTTTTGATCAGTTCGATATTGTGCTGTAAAGGATAGATGGTATGCAGTCCTAATTTTTTATAAAATGAATGAAGTTCTAACTTGTAGTTTCTAGCGATGACACAAGGTACATGAAAAATATTCTTGGCGATTTGTGCTGCCATAATATTGATATTATCTTCTTGGGAGACAGCTAGGAAAACATCTGCTTCTTTAATGCCTGCTCTTACGAGAATCTCTTCATCAATCCCCGTACCTTCGATGATTCTTCCATTAAAGGCATTACCTAATGCCTCTAATCGCTCTCTACATTTATCAATGATGACCACATTATGTCCTTCATTTGAGAAGTCCTGTGCAAGCATCGACCCCATTCTTCCACACCCTACGATAACAATAAACATAACTATCCCCTTTTCTTGATATGCCCTACTTGTTTGGCATCATACTCGATATAGTAACTGGCTTCATCTACCACACCTTTTGTCTGCTCTCTCACATCTACCGCATGTAACTTACTAGGTGACTGCCCACGGGTTACACGTGTTAGATTATGGGTCGCAGGCATATAGGTAGGGTCTAGCGCACTGGCCACACGGTAATACTTGGCTGCTTGCAAGTAATCGCCGTGGTATTCTGCTAGAATCCCCATTAAGTTATAGCCTTCTGGTGCATCCATGCACAGTACTACTGCTTCTTTCACAAGGATCTCTGCCTTCATTAAGTCTTTATCCTCGATAGCTTTAATTGCCTGTTCTAATCGTTCTTTAAACTGTTCCATAACTAACACCTCTTACTCTTACTCTTGCATTTGCATTTCTAGTGTTAGTATAAAACGTTCTTTATGAAAAGGGGGTTAAGGTTTACACCCTAGGTGTTAAGATGGTGTTAAGATTTATTCGTCTGCTAATTTATAACCGATGCCCACCTCTGTCAGAATATACCGTGGTGCTGCCGTGTCACTTTCTAACTTTCTGCGTATACTTGCCATAAAGACTCTTAATGACCTTGTATCACTTTCCCCGTAGCCACTTCCCCACACCTCTTTCAATAGATAATGATGGGTGAGTACTTTACCTGCATGATGAGACATCACTACTAGAAGGTTATATTCGATAGGTGTGAGATGCACTTCTTTTCCTTCTAGGCTTACTTGTCTTTTGGCATAATCAATGGTTAGCCCGCCTACTTTAAAGACTGGGTTGCCTTCATTTTTTTCTTTGATTTTTTGTCTGAAGGCAACTCTTATACGAGCCATCAATTCTCCTATACTAAAAGGCTTGGTCAGAAAATCATCTGCCCCCTCATCCAGTGCTTTGACTTTATCCCTCTCCTGCTCCCTAGCGGATATGACGATGATTTTTGCTTGGCACCAGTCCCTTATCTTTTCTAGGATTTCTAGCCCATCCATATCTGGCAAACCTAAGTCTAAAAGGATGACATCTGGCTTGTGGGATAAAATCATAGAAAGCCCCATCTTCCCATCACTTGCCTCTAGATAATGGTACCCTTCCACTTCTAATGCTACTGTTACAAACCTTCTAATGGCTTTATCATCTTCAATGATTAAGAGTGTTCCTTTATGATTCATCTGCTGCTTCCTCCATTGGTAGTGAAAATTGGAAGGTAGCGCCACCGTAACTATTATTAAATGTACAAATCTCCCCTCGGTGTGCTTCTACGATTCCCTTACATATGCTAAGCCCTAAGCCTACGCCACTTCTTTCTGCTTCTTTTCTTTGTTTCACACGATAAAATTTATTAAAAATGAGAAGGCGGTCTTCTTCTTTAATTCCATTTCCTCGATCGCGCACCTCAAAATACACTTTGTGCTTCGCCTCAAAAATGACCAGTTCAATGACCGATTCATCTGGTGTATATTTGATGGCATTATCCAGTAAATTGTACAGCACTTGCACAATCAAAAAGACGTCCACTTCCATCAAGAGCACTTCTTCTGGCATCTGCACTTGAATCTTCTGGCTGTACGGGCGACGGTTAATCTTCTCCAGCACGGTTTCGATGATTTCTTCTACCACTTCCATATGTCTATGTACAACTAATCGTCCATCTTCTAGCCGTGTAAAATTCAGCATATTTTCAATGCTATGTAAAAGCCATAGCCCATCATCATAAATACCGCCTAAAAGCTTCTGCTGCGTAGCTTCCCCGATCACTTCTTTATCCTTAATAAGTGTGCTGGCTGCGCCTATAATCCCCGTAAGAGGCGTCTTGATATCATGAGAGATACCACGAAGCATATTGTTCTTAAGCTGCTCCCCTTCAATGTCAAGCTGGAGCTTCTGCTGCTTTGCAATGCTTTCTTCTCTTGCAAGAACCATGCCTGCTAGTGCAATGACCAGATTCAGAAAGTCCTTCTGTGTAGCCTCTAGCATCCCCAGGGTAACGCCACTCATTCCTACCACACCTAACACTTGTTGGTGCCCTATGATAGGGATGTAACTGATGTGCTGCTTCGTAGAGTACACCTTGCCATTGCTTAAGAAAGCTTTCTTCGCCAAGGCCCTTTCTTCTTCTCCTAACACCTCGTCTTCTCTACCATCTGCATGCTTCCAGTAGATAAAAGGCTGTTCAAACATTTCCGCTGTATAAATAATGACATTACAGTCAAATAACTCTGCCACATTTACTGCAATGGCGATTTTACTTTGCTCGAGATTTTGTGCTTTTAAAAGCTCCTTACTCATCTCATAAAGCTGCTTGGTGTATTTCTCTTTTCTTTGGGATAAGATTACCTCTTGCTTAACCCGCTCCGTCAAAGTCGTGGTAATAGCTGACACCACAAACATCACAAGAAGTGTCAGCAGATACTCTTTGCTTACAATCGCTAAGGAATAGACAGGTTCTACAAAAAAATAATTAAAGAGCAATACCGATAAGACGGAGGATAGTAGCCCCCACCTTCTATGTGTTGTATACCGTGAAATAACGACTGTCCCTAGTACATATAATAAAATAATATTGCTATGTGCATTCCCAAAGTAATAAAGCACTTTTCCCACCAGTGTTATCACTAGCATACTCCCGATGGTGTAGCCTAAATTTTTCATTCCCCTCACCCTTTCTTCATTACTTTTACTATATGCTTTTATGCTATATGATTCAATCACTTCTTTCACACAATAACAAAACCTCCAAGGCAGCTCCTTGGAGGTTTCTCTCACTGATTAATAACTTTCATCCCGTAAGACATCTATAATGGTTTCTTTCTCTATACGCTTCATCAATGTATAACTCATCACAAAGGCAACGATACTCAATGCCCCACCTACACCGACAAACGTACCATAAGGTAGTACTTCAAAAATATACCTTACGCCTAATTTAATTGCCCATAGTAGGAACGTCCCAAAGGCTGTCACGAGGCATACCCCTATGATGACTGGCTTGAGACTATAGCCGATGCTTTCAAGTATCAGTACCTTCCGTAGTCCTTTAGGTGAGATACCGATACTCTTGAGCATGGCAAACTCACGTCGCCTTGCTACCATTTGTGAGCTGATGGTGCTATAAATATTCACGATGCCGATCATGGCGATAAAGAACATCCCTATCCCCATCATGCCCATCGTCAGCTTCATACTCTGTGCCATGGCTTCTTCTGCTGCCACAACATCCCAATAATCATAGTTTGCTTTATCCTTATGCCTTGCATAGATACTTTCTATCTGCGCCTGTACTTTCGGAATGTCTTCTCTATCCATATCTAAGTAGGTGATCTCCTTATTGTAGCGGCGTTGATTCTCTGGTGAAAGTTGTGGCACGATTTGTTCCACAGTAGATTCAGCCATAATAAGGACCGTATCATACACATCAAAGTACATTCCATGGGTTAGAGGCTCTTGGGTCACGTATGCAATCTCTACGTCAAAGTCTAGCGGTAGCCTTCCTGTCTCTTCCCGCTCACTTTTACGCATATACTCGGTCAATGCAAGCTTATAGCCCGCCTTCCAGTTGAAGATAGGTACATACTCCCAGTCATCCTGAAAAACTTGATCTGAGTAAAGTGCTTGATTGTATAGAATGGCTTGAGGTGTATCACTTCCTTGTATACGGGTAGCTTCAGCCCCTATCTTCTCGCAGTAAGCCGCGAAAGATGCATCATCAAGAATGCGTATATTACCTTCGAACTGATAGCTGCCATCTTCTAATCTTACCTCACGCTCGAGAGGCTCCGTCCCCCTTGCTAATACTTCTTCAGATAACTCTTCTCTTTTCACCGGATGTCTAAAGTAGAGTGGCCCTTTCTCTCGCTGTACAAAGTCCACTTCTTCTATCTGATGCACCGCTTCGCCTAATGCCCTTGATGCCTTCTGGCTTACCTCTGTCAATGTAAGCTTCATCTCCTGCTGTTCAGGACGTGGGTCTAACTCTACCAAAATCTGGCGCACATTGGCAAATAAGACGCTGCCTGTAATGATGGTAAAGCATAGCCCTATGGATAAGTACGCTGTACGTAGGCTTCTTCTATTGGCTTTCTGAGATTTCAGCGCCATCACCACTTCATAGCCACATCTTTTTTCCACTTGTTTCATCAACCATGATGCTTTCAGCTGCTTCACCTGATGCTCCCCTTGTCTTACAGCTACAATAGGTGAAAGCTTCGCTACTTTTCTTGCTGGTAGATAGGCGGATAGAAGTACGACACCCAGCGTAAGTAGTGCCATAAGAATGACCAGTAGCGGGGTACTGTGTAATCTAATGTTAATCTCCATCGCCATTGGTCCCGTGATTTGACCAATGCTGTATAGAATCATCGTTGTACAACCATAACCAATGAGTATGCCTACTGGTATCACCATTCCACCAATCATGACGCCTTCTAAAAGTACAGATTCCCTAATCTGCTTCGGTGTGGCACCGATGCTTTTAAGTAACCCTAAGTGTCTGATACGCATACGTGTCGATACTGCAAAGGTATGATAGATAATGATGATAAAAAGCAGTGCAAAGGCACTGGCAATCACCCCATACAGAATCATCGTCGTTCTAAACTGTGGCGTTGTGGTATCTCTGAAGATCCCCATACTTTCTAAGAGTCTTATATTGTACTTAATCGGATAATAACCCTGATCATCTGCTATGAGACCTAATTGTTCTGCCATTTGTGGCATGGTCTTATAGATACTTCGTACATTGTGTACCTTCACATAGACCACATAGTCCCTATCCACTTTGTGCTCATCACTATACCCCATAGTCAAATACAAGGGCATCTCACTATACTCTGCACTGGCATCCAGCATCCCTACGATGGTATATACCTTGGCTTCTCCATCCGATTCAAACGTCTCACCTTCTACAAACGATTGAAGCACATCTGCCACTTGTTCATCTACCAAACGTTTACCACTTTCTAGGGTAAGGGTATCCCCTATCTGATAGTTTGGATTATCCGTAAAGAAATCTTCTGACACAGTGATTTCATCAGATGCCATTGCCATACGTCCTTCGATAACCATACTTTCCATTCGCATATCTCTTGTATAGTTGGCATCTAAGTCCATATGGGCAAAGTAAGGTCTCCCCACTGTACCCTCCGGCTTCTGGACGTAGAAGTCCGTCTTCGCCATCACTTTCTCTACTTCTGGATGTTGCTGGATATAAGATAAATCTCCCCCTGATATGGGGGTATAAAATTCTGCATGCCAATCCCCTTTTTCAGCCACCCATTGCTCAATTTTGCTACATTCAAATGAATAAAACCAGAAGCCAAGTGTCGATAAAAAGATGGTAGCAATCAGGATAGCAAAGCCTGAAAATAGCAGTTGTTTTTTGTTACGCTTAAGGTGTAGCCATGTAAATCGACTCATAATATGCATCAGCTTCTCACCTCATCTGATACGATTTTGCCATCCTCCATCTTGATGATACGGTCTGCTTCTAATGCCAGTTCTTCATCATGGGTGATAAGGAGTATGGTCTGCTTATACTTTTTGTTACTCATCTTGAGAAGGTCCATGATTTCTCTGGAATGCTTACGGTCTAGATTCCCAGTAGGCTCATCCGCTAAGATAATAGCTGGCTGGTAGATAAGGGCGCGTCCGATGGCCACACGCTGCTGCTGACCACCTGATAGTTCACTTGGTAGATGCTTCACACGCTCTTTAAGTCCTAGTATCTCCAACGTCTCTTGTAACGTTTCTTCCTCTATCTTCTTATGATCTAATAGAAGTGGCAGAAGTATATTCTCTCTGACATTCAGTGTCGGTACAAGGTTGAAAAACTGATAGATAAGTCCTACCTTTCTTCTACGGAAGATTGCTTTCTTATTTGGGTTTAATTTTGCAATGTCTACCCCATCTACTATGACTTTGCCACCACTTACCTCATCTACACCACCTATCATATGAAGTAAAGTAGACTTACCTGAACCACTGGCCCCCACTACGGCTACAAACTCACCTTTTTGAATGCTGAGATTCACACCGTCTAGCGCCCGTACCTCTGTATCACCTTTTCCATAGACTTTACTTAAGTTCTCTATCTTTACAATTTCCATTGTTGTTCCTCCCTTCTTTTTATGACTTTAGTTTAAAGCTTGAAAATGACAATTAGGTGACAGCTTGCTAGAAAAGTTTGTTTTAATGATACATTTTAATGGTAAAGCGGCATCCCCCAGTAGTATTCTTCACCCTTACTTCACCTTTCTGACTTTCGATGATGGTCTTTGTCATGGCTAGCCCAATCCCTAGACTTGCTTTAGTCGCCTTCTTCCCTTTGTAGAACCTTTCAAAAAGATGTGGCAAGTCTTCTTTGGCAATGCCTCCTGCCTCATCTTGTATATGTATCTCTGTATAGATAGGATTCTGCTCCCATCCTATATGCATGCTGCCGCCTTCCTTGCTATGCTGTATACAGTTATAAATCACGTTATGGAGTGCTTCAAAACTCCATTTCTTATCCCCTGTGTAAAAGCTGGTGTTGTCTCCCTCAGTGGTGATTTGTATCTTCTTTTGTTTGATAATAGCTGCCAACATATCTGTAATCTCTTCTATAAGTGGTTGTACTGCTACTTTTTCTTCTTTCAATTGTACCGTCCCAGAATCAAACTTTGCGAGTTTTAGAAGGCCTCTTACTAGTCCTTCCATACGTTCTACTTGCTGCTCTATCTGCTCAAGTGCCTGCTCCCCTAAAGCATCCAGTTCGCTATCCCCTAGAAGTTCGGTCATAATCCCCATGGATGTAAGAGGTGTCTTTAGCTGATGGCTAATATCTGCAATGTTTCTTGCCAACTGTAGCTTTTCTTTCTCCTGAACTTCCTTCCCTTCACGGAGTGCTACTGTAGTCTTATAGATTTCATCTTCTAAGACCGAAAACTTGCCTTCACCTATACCTTCTATATTGAGATGATAGTTGCCCCTTGCAAGCTCTATCAAGTACTTTTGTAAAGCGCGTAACCGCCTGCTTGTAAAGTAATAGATACCTCCACCTATTACCCCTATGCCACCTATCACAAGGCTACTTTGGATGATCTGCCACAGCCACAGTGCCCTAAAGCTTGTGTCTAGTACACTAGGGAGCTGCACCTCACTATAGCCATACTTATCAGCAATCACCATGCCTCTCGCTACATCTTCAGCCTTCATTTCTTTCAAAGCCCGCATCAGCCTGACTTCATCACGCTCCTCAGCACCCTTCTCACTTCCTATCATCGCCATCAACTGCTGGTATTGCAGCGTCCCCATCTGCTGATAACCTTGCATGCTTGTCCAGTAGCTACTCACAAGAAGCATGATGATCCCCACACCAATGCCTATACTTACCTTAACGACACGTCCCATACTATCCCTCCATTCGGTAGCCAATGCCTCTTACTGTATGGATGAGGGTACAGTCTTCCCCCTCTATCTTTCTCCTAAGCCGCTTCATCATTACCGTCAGTGTATTGTCATTGACGAAGTCGCCATCGATCCCCCATAAGTAATCCAATATATGGTCTCTGGTCACTGTACAGTTTTTATTTTCCATGAGAAGAAGGATGAGCTTGTATTCACCTTTTGAAAGCTCCACTTCGTCTCCTCTTTTATAAACCTTCGTCTTCGCTTTATCAATGACGATATCCTGACACCCCAGTAGGAGTTCTTCTTCTCTTAAACCATCCACACGTCTTAAAACAGCTTGTATGCGTGAAAGCAATACACGCATCTTGAAAGGTTTGGTGATATAATCATCCGCCCCCATGTCTAACCCTCGCACCATATCCTCTTCTTCATCCCTCACCGTCAAAAAGAGAATCGGTACATTACTTTTTTCCCTTACTGCTTGGCAGAGTTCATACCCTGTGCCATCTGGGAGATTCAAATCCAGTAAGATAAGGTCCATCTTTTCTTTCATCATCTCTCTAGCTTCTTTTAATGTGCCTACGCACTTCACCCCATACCCTTCCTTCTCTAGGCTAAGCCTTATGCCCATGGCAATGGCTTCATCATCTTCTACGACCAAAATATGCTGCATCCTACACCGCTCCTTTAAATAACAAGAGCCTAGTATAGTGACTCCTCTTCTTTTACAGAGTAATTTTATACTAGGCCCTTGTTCTACTATCGCTTATCGTAACGATTCAATTTTATACTCTATTTTGTATGCTTACTGTAATGCTAATACTTCTTCTTTAGATAAGTTTGTCACTTGCATGATCTTATCTATCTCCATGTCCATTTTGAGCAAATTACGTGCTATTTCTACTGCTTTTAAATGTTCTCCTTTTTCCATACCTTTTTCTATTCCCCTACGCTCTACTTCTGGATCATATAATGTTTTGGTCATTGTACTCACCTCTTCTTCTAAAATATCATTTTTAAAATAATTTCTATTGAAATACTCGATTAAATTTTGTATTGCGAGCAACATTTTATGAAAATCTTCTCCTAAAAGCTCATCACTTTCAAATAATGTTTTAGATTCATAGGCTAGCTTTGTAGCAAGTTCTTTAGCTTGAACTGATAACCTCTTAATTCCTTCAACATCTTGCTTCTGATGTGCCTTTTCTAATTCTTTTCTAAGATTAAAAAGTTGTAATGGCATCAGTGGATACATCTTCTTCTCTCGAAGTTCTTCATCTGTATACTCCCAATACTTGATAACATCTACTTTATACGTTACCTCTTGAAAGTCTGGAAAGACTATCCTTAGTTGCAATACATCTTTAATTTTTTCATTTTCTTCAAAAAAGATTACTTTTTGTTTAGGAAAATAAATAGTATGTGCTTCCTGTGCTTCAACTTTTCCTAAGCGAGCTTGTTCTTTTCCTTTTTTAAATCCATATTCAAACATCCTAATAACCATGGTGCTATCATTTTTAGTCTGAAACTCTATATGGTAACTTACTTTATTGCAATCTCTATTGATAAGGTCAAAAAAGATATCGCCTCTTAATATACCTAAATCATCTTCTACAAATTCATTATTACTTACAGCTAAATCTACTTCATCCGTATCAAAATCTTCATCAAATATACCATTCAGCAACTTCACTAATACTTTATTAGATGTAGAAAATAGAAACTTAAGTACCTCATCTAGCTTAACTTTTTCTTTTTTCAGTACGTCCACCACCTATCTACTTAGATTATACCCTAAAAGCACTTTGTTTAAAAGTCGCAAAAAAAGGAGCAAACCTTAAAGTTTGCTCCCATTGTCCACCCAATCTTTAGCGTCTTCTACGCCTGCATCTTTGGGTATACTAACTTGTGATTCTGCTTTCTTATAATCCGTATCGTTCGTTGCTGCTGTTGCATTACTATTCACATTTTCATCACCATCTACCACCACATCATAGTGATTACTCATATGACTCATATTAATAAAGTTAGCTTTGTCTTTTTTCATCAGTTCACACCTTTCTAGCTTTTAGTCTTAGTGTGACCTTTTTTTCTCTTCTTATCCTTTTATTTGTTTTTCACTTGCTCGATGATGCGAACCATATCTTCCTTCGCCATGGCACCTTGCCAGTAGCCTTCTACCTCACCCTGTGGATTGATAAGGAAAGTCGTTGGGAATGCAGATATGCCGTAATAGTAGGCAAGTACACCTTCTTCGTCCATCACCGTTGGGAAAGTATAGCCTTCTTTTTCAAGGAATGCTGCAATGTCCTCTGCTGACTTTTCCTTGCCCCTATTTGGGAAAGCCACACCTAAGATAACGACTTCTTCTTCATTCAGTCCGTATTCTTTATAGATCTCTTCAATATGGGGCATCTCTGCTTTACATGGTGGGCACCATGTAGCCCAGAAGTTTAAGAATACGGTTTTCCCTTTATACTCACTTAATGTATGAGTATTGCCATACTGATCCTGCAGTGTAAAGTCTGGCGCCATAATGACTTGTGGCTCCTCTTCAGCCACTTCGCCTGTAGTTGGTTCCTCTACTTTTTGCGCTTCTGGCGTTGTTTGTTCTGTGGTTACTTGTGGTTTTACAAACTTAGGTATACGAATCCCGCCTACTAGCACAAAGAATCCCATCACGATTAAGATGTAGCCACCTATTTTCTTAATCAAGTCACCTTTCAGTTTCACCCTGTCTAGAAGTGACATCATCTTATCTGAAAAGATGGCTACGATAATAAATGGTATGATAAATCCTAGTGTATACGTCCCTATCAGTAGATTACCTTGTAAAGCATCAGCTCGCGTCGATGCAAGGACAAGTACAGATGCAAGCATAGGTCCTATACATGGTGTCCAACCAAAACTAAAGGTAAGTCCTAGCAAGTACGCGACGAAAGGATTCATCGCCTTCACTTGGTAGTGCACTCTTCGTTCTCTTTGAAGAAATGGTATATTTAAATCTCCTATATAGAAGAATCCCATCACTAAGATAAACACGCCGCCTCCCATTAAGAGATAACGCTTGTACTCTAGTAAGAATGTCCTAAAGACACCTATACCTATTCCCAATATAAAGAAGGTGGTCGAAATACCAAGTACAAAAAGAATGGTATTTCGTAGCATCACTTTCTTCTTACTACGTGCATCTATCATCTCATTATTTTGGCTTCTCGATAAGACTGCTAAGTATACTGGTAAAATCGGCAGTACACACGGTGATAAGAAGGATATCAGTCCTTCTAAAAAAACAACGATATAGTTGATATTTTCCATGATTTGTCAACTCCTTTTGTGCTAGTATAACATGTCTCTTCTAAAAGTAAAGTGACTTAATCACACGATCTCCTACTTACAAATAAAGAGCCTAAGCACTAGGCTTAAGCTCTCCTTATCATCCGCTTACTCAGCTACTGTGATTTTTAAAGTTGCGTCACTCGCTTCAATGTCACCAAACATATCGAAGTATGCTGCTGGTACATACATCACACCATCTACAAGTCTTGGTGCTGCCCCTGCACTAAATGGTGCTGACATCCCGATTGCATTAACACTTGTGTAGCAGTAAGAATCAAAGCCTACTTGTACATCTGATTTGATCTTCCCATTATTTAAAGTTGCTGTATACGTAGGTTGGTCCCATGTAACCTCGAAGCCCATCGCTTTTGCTACTGGTCGAAGTGGTACCATCACATTGCCTTTGTAGTGGCTTAATGGAAGACCGCCTAAGTCTACTTCTTCACCATTTACAGTAACTTTATCTAAAAGGATTTGACTAAGTGTTGTGTATACTTCCCCTATATCGATGCCGTTGTTCTGCATGGCTTTTGTAAGTACTTCACTTTTTTCTTCAGCAGTCATCACCTCTGACCATGTCTCTTGTGGATACTTTTCAAGATCAATAATACCTAGCTCTGCTGCTCTATCCATGGCTGGAAGTGCATAATGTGTATCCATGATTTGTGGTAATTTATCCCCTGTCATACCCATCACTGCAATGATAAACTCTGCTCTTGTGATAGGTGCTTCCATATTAATCTGGTGGATACTTCCAACGCCTTCTTCCTTTTCTACTGGTGCAGAAATAGGCACTGCTACCACTTCTGTTTCTTGTGCCATGACACTAAAACTCATGCAGCTCATCCCTAATGCTAACCCTAATGCTACATACTTTTTATTCATATTTCTCGTCTCCTTTAATCTTCTTTTATCTTCTGACGCTTTACATCTAACGATTGTTCCACTGTTCGTAATCCAATCTCTGTTTTACTCAACAAAAATCATATTTGGAAAAGTATCTTGCATCTTTTCATCTGGAAAATGCTTATCGAAGTATTCCCATATAGGTTTGTCAGTAGCCTTCCCCTCTCTACGCATCGCCCATCTTTCTACCGCTAAAGCAGACATAACCGTATTAAATACCATAAAGACAAGGAGTACCCATGTCAAAACCTTACCTACGCGATTAGGAATCCTAAGAATCCCTTTCATCATCAAAGGATAAATAAACTTAATCCATATAATGGCTAGAATCCCCCAAAAGAAGGAGTACAACAGATTAATCCGTCCATCTAAGTTAAATGGAAAGCTTGTATAATTCCATGATATAGAGCCAAACATGATTTCCTGCACCCATGAGCATATGTACTCTATCACAGAACCTATGACTACCCCGCCCCAAAAGATGGTGAAATCCCGCTTATGCCGCATCCAATAAAGCCCTACTGCCATCGCCAATGCACCGAAGCCATAGACTAAGTTAAAAGGTCCATAGATCAGTCCTACACGGCTTTCATAATAATGTCTAGTCGCTAAACACCATAAGACTTCTACAACGACCCCTACAATGCATCCTATAAAAAAGATACAAAATAATTTATAAAAATTCAAGCCCTTAGCAAAGTGGTCTTGCTCTCTTTCTTCTTTTTCTAAAGCTTCTGCATCTGGCAATCTCAGCTTTATTCTTCTCATCGTATCCCTCCGTGTTTTTATTTGTCATCTTCATTATCCTAATCATTATATTAGTCGACTCACTCATTTCATGCCTATTATCTAAGTAATGCTGAAAATTGACATTTATAACACTTGTATATATAATACTATTAAACACACCTCCCATACTTCCTATTGCTATGTGTGAAGTCTAGATGGGAGGCTATTTTTTTACGGAAACCGCTGTATTAGAAACTTATAGGAGAACATCTTATGTCAAATTTACAAACTGCTTCACAGTCTATCTATCTGACTATTGACTGTGAATTTACAGAAGAAGGTCTTGTACGCGAATTAGCCCTTCTGCTTTTTAAAGATAATCAAATTGTTCGAGCCTTAGAAGTACTCATCAGTACTTCTGGTGACCCTAAAGCTCGCTACAACCATTTGCAGACCAATTACCACCTTGCAAGTGCTGATGAGCTGAATACCTGTATCGATGGTTTTCTCAAGTCCTGTGCCATCTATGCGCCACTAGAAGACCTAAAACTCGTGGGCATGAGCCTTGAGCACGACTTAAAATCCATCCTAAATACGACGAATCGCAAGTCACTACTGAGTAAAATCACCCAAAAAACCCAACTAGAAATGTGCGGTCGTGGTACTTTAGAAAACAAAGCAACGACGCATCAAATCTCATCTCATCAGATTGATAAGGTGCTTGATCGCCTCGTATCACCTAAAAACAAGGGGACTTATAAGTACCATACAGCCCTCTACGATGCCATCGTTACTGGCTATGTGTACTTACGTGTCATAGGTACCAAAGATTTGATGGGTGTTCATCCGCGTTTTAAAAAATGTCGCCACACGTACTTCAAGTCTTACTATAAAGACTTAGCCCAGCTTACTGTTTCAAAGAAACAACTGTCAAAAAAGCAGTCACCAGCTCAACGTAAGGCGAATAGCGCTACTACCCAAGCTTCAAAAATCCCAAAGAACTTTCCTGAGATTCGCTACAAAGCACAAAAGAAACTCAGCAATGTTTTCGACATCGTGGCGAGAGAGATGTTTCACCGCCATTTATCCAAGCTTTATTATGAGCCAAGCCTAAAGAAGATTGACCTCATCAAGCAAGATATTTTAGAGCAGCTACACCCTGTCAAACTAGCGGTTGCTGCCTACGATACCACGACACCATTGACCGACCCTTATAACCATTCACTCGTGGATGCTGGTGTCCTTCTTGTCCATGGTAAAATCTCTATCGAAGATTTTGTAGACTTTGCAATCTATATGCAACAATACAATCTTCCTTCTAATAAAGGCCATTACTATAAAGTCTCCAATGCGAAACGTGAGCTTTATGTCAGATGCCTCCAACGCTCTACTGCATCGAAATTGCTTTATAAACATCCGTACTGTACCATTGAGCAGTTTCTACGCAAGAAAGTAAATGAGTGTGAACTGGAACAATTAGATTAATCCACACAAAAAAGCAAGTGCCACCGAGGCACTTGCTTTTTTGTGTATTGCTTTTATTTATTTATTTACTCAACTTTCCCACCACTAAAATTACTTTGAAACCTGATACTATCTAGCCTTGAAGAAAAATTTTAGGTTTATATACAAAAATACACCTTTTGTTTGATAAAATGTAATCACCACAAAAACATTCCAAACAAGAAA
>JBOGBZ010000202.1:0-2938 GCA_051656485.1 Cellulosilyticaceae bacterium | reverse complement strand
TTTTTAGGAGATTTCACAGGTGATGAGGTAGATGAAATACTTGTAACGTATTATTCAGCACCAAATGGCGGTTACGTGTATAATTATATTTATCAAATTAAAGATGGAGAACCGAAGCTTTTGTTTGATACTAGGATTTATAATGAGGCGTATAATGGGTTGGTACAATATCTTGACCAGTACAAGGTAATGGTGGAGACGGAGAAGATAGCAAAGCAGTACTTATTAGACATCAGTACTAAAGGGGATGATTATTTAAGCCAATTCTATACACCTGAAGGTAAGTTGAAAAAACCACGAGAAGGTGAAATCCTAGGCATGATTGCGGCAAATCCAGCTGACTTTGATAGCAATAGAATTTATAATTTATCTGCAGTGCAGCCTATCATAGGTGTAAACAAAGAAGACACTTTAGCCTTACTTGAGACATTCTTCAAGTGGCAATCAGGAAGTGAACGGTTTGAACCATTTATGCAATATGTATCACTTATAGGAAAAGATATATAAAAAGAAGGAGTTCCTCTGAACTCCTTCTTTTTATATGGAAAACTACGTGTTAAGAAACATAGAGTTGTTCAATAGCGGTAATGGTACCATTGGTTACTGTAATGGTTGCAAGGTATAGAATGCCTTCATTAATATCGTCGTATAACTTACTAGGATTGATGGCGTGAGCTAAAGAAAAGGTATCCGGTTCGTAGGTTAGATAGCTATAATCTACTATAGATGCAGTGGGGAGATTAAGAGTCATAGGTGAGAAATTACGAAGGTAGGGATCGCCTATGAGAGAGTAATCTTTAGGATAATCAACATAGGTAAAAGGCACAAAAGCGAGTGTGGTTTGGTTATCAGATGAAGAGATGCTTTGGATACATACAGAGAAAGTACCATCTGTATAAGTCTCAGCAGCGATGGGTGTATTGATGAGTACTGTATTCACTGGCGTATAATCATACTGGTCGATCACGAGAGGTTCGTCCATATAATCTAAGGTGATGGTTTCTTTACCTAAGTATTCTACGATGAAAAGTTCTGATTGATTTTTAGCGATAAAAGAAAAAGAATCAGCGAAGGAGACGATAGGAATCCAGGTACGGTCTTCTAATAAAAAAGCAGGTGTATCTTCGAAGATAGATTCATTATTAAAGCTAGAAGTGCCTGAAGCGGTGTTAAAGATAAATGTATCAGAACCATTGAATGCAGAGGCTTCAGAAGTGGTAGGATTATAGGAAACTTCGAGAGAAAGAAGAGTAGCAATATCACGGAGTTGGGCATACATTGTGTCATCTTTTATAAGTGGCTGATGTGTGAGTGAGAAAGGGACATCATCGAAAAAAACGAGTTCGGTAGGTAAAGTTTGTGCACTTAGATACGTTGGCATGAAGCAAAGCATAAAGAGAAGGATAAAGTGTTTGAATTTTATCATATGCATATACACCCCTTAAGTATTAACTTTACTATTATATATATGCTTGTCCTAAAAATATATGAAAAGAAAAAAAGGTTACAACGCTTTTTTTTGCGGTGCAACCCATAAGGGCTTAGATACAAGCATGAATGAAGGCTTCAAAAAGAGGAAGCATTAAGTCAGACTCAGTAAGCATGATTTCCGGATGCCATTGGACACCTATGGCAAAAGGATAATCGGTAAGTTCGATGCCTTCGATGATGCGGTCTTTAGACCAAGCAGTATCATTGATGTTCTTGCCAAGCTTATGAATCGCTTGGTGATGAAAGCTATTGACTTGCAGTGTGGTGCCTAGAAGGGTGTGTAAAAGTGAATTCTCCTCAGTGGAGATGGTATGGCAGCATTGAGAGCGAGGTGCTGTTTGTGAATGCTTATAACGTTCACGAGGATATTCGGAAATATCTTGATAGACATTGCCACCGCATGCAATATTAAGGACTTGCATACCACGACAGATGCCTAGTAAGGGTTTTTGGAGTT
The DNA here is from genome assembly GCA_051656485.1 of Cellulosilyticaceae bacterium. Lineage (GTDB taxonomy): Bacteria > Bacillota > Clostridia > Lachnospirales > Cellulosilyticaceae > JBOFDK01. The sequence goes on along the minus strand of JBOGBZ010000202.1, from coordinate 990 downwards.
GAAGAGCGTATTTGGCAGTAGTGAGGTGACATTTATCTGCAAGCATATTTGTCTCGCCTAAGAACTTCATCGGTTCTTCGCCATAAAGGAGTGGATTGATGTCATCCCCTCCAGCGAGGAGGATACCGTGACAGAGATTAACCTGACTTTGGATGATGGTTACATCAGTGGTAAGAGGGAGAAGGAGAGGGATGCCGCCGGCTTTTAAGATAGCGGTCTCGTATTCGCGGTTATTAAAGGTGATGTATTTTCCATCTGTTGTGCCGACAGGTTTAAAGAGAGAATTACAAGTGATACCTATGATTGGTTTACACATAGACAAGCTCCTTTGATTAATGATCTAACACTAATACAATATGAAGCAATAAAGAAAAAGATAACAAAAAGGCACCCTCTTTAGGAGGATGCCGCTTTGCTATCTTTTAAGGAATTTATGGAAATTTTACTTGTTAGCGTAAGCTTTTCTGTAGATCTCTTGAAGCTCTTTTACTTTTGGTAAACGAGGGTTAGCTGTTGTACATTGATCTTCGAATGCTTTGTAAGATAAATCTTCGATAGCGTCCATGTAAGCTTTCTCTTCGATACCACAATCTTTGATTGTTGAAGGAATGTTAAGTTCTTTGATTAAGTCTCTTACAGCTTTTACAAGTGATTTAACACCTTCTTCTGGAGTAGAACATGGAAGACCAAGAGCTTTAGCGATTTCAGCGAATTTTTGTGGTGCAATGAACTTCTCGTATTTAGGGAAGTTAGTGAACTTAGTTGGAGTTGTTACACCATTATACTCGATTACGTGTGGTAAAAGAATCGCATTTGCACGACCATGTGGAATGTGGAACTCTCCACCTAATTTATGAGCAAGTGAGTGGTTGATTCCAAGGAATGCATTTGTAAATGCCATACCAGCGATTGTAGATGCATTATGGATTTTTTCACGAGCTACTGGATCTTTAGCACCGAATTTGTATGAACGTGGTAAGTATTCAAATA
>JBOGBZ010000201.1:0-30558 GCA_051656485.1 Cellulosilyticaceae bacterium | reverse complement strand
TCTGAGTAGCCTGAGAAATCACAGTAGATCTGAACTGCGAATAGTACCACTGCCACCACGACCTCAAAACCTCTATACTTGGTATAATTATTGAATACTTCATTAACTAAGATAGCTATTCTATCTGCTATAACGATTTTTTGGAAGAATCCCCAAAGCATCATACAAAGACCACTCTTCATACGTTCATAGTTAAAGGTATGGACATCATTAATTTGGAGCAAGAGATTCTTCGACCTTTCGATAGGCCCTGCTACTAACTGTGGGAAGAATGATACGAAAAGGGCATACTTACCTATGTTACGTTCAGCATCTATATCCCCTCTATAAACGTCCATCGTATAACTAAGGGCTTGGAAAGTATAGAACGAAATCCCAACCGGAAGCATCACATCAAAGTTCGGCTTGGCAAATTGGATATGGAACTGTTGAAGTAAAACATTAAGGCTGTCTACTGTGAAGTCAAAGTACTTAAAGAAAAAGAGAATGAGGAGATTCGATGTAAAACTTAAAGTTACCCATAATTTTTTCTGTTTAACTTTCTTCCTCTCATCCTTTAACCTATTGGACTTGTGAATAAGTATACCACTTAAGTAGGTAATGATCGTGGATGTAGCGATAAGTAGGGCATACTGTGGATTCCAACACATATAAAAATAATAACTTGCCCCAAGTAGCCACATCCATCTTAATCTCTGCGGGATTATAAAGTAGATGAGCGTTACTATGGGGAAAAATAGTAAAAAGTGTACGGAATTAAATAACATACCTTATCCTTTCTTTTTCAAAAAGGGGCTACACAGAGCCCCTTAATTTTCTTTTAATTCATCTCTATCAAATCGTGATCTTAGCACACGTAATTCTAGTCTATCTACTTTTGTTTCTACACACTCGAGATGTTGTACAACTTGCTTCTCTGTATCCATCTGTACTTCTCTTGCATCAAAAAGTGCTTCAATTTTATCACCAAGACGTTGCTCCATCTTAATCTGCATATGCTTCACTTCTTTAACGTCTTTTTCAACATTTTCTAGTCTAGTTTCAATATTCTCCACTCTAGTTTCAATATTCTCCACTCTAGTTTCAACATTTGTTAACTGCTGCTTCATTCCTTTAAAGCCTTCTTGCATTTCACTGTACATTTTAGTCATTAATTCAAACATTTGATCATTATTCATCTTAAAACCTTCTTTCCTTCTGTTGTCTCTTTTAATACGCTTCGATCTCCACCATCTCGACTTCCCTCACTGGGTATTCCAGGAAGAGCTGTGCCATACGCTTCATACGTGCTGGATGGTCACTCACATAGAATTTATAATCCGTATGTCCTGCACTAGCTGCCATACCTGTCTTATCAAGCATAACCCCCATGCGTTCTGCTGCTTCTTGAGCTGGATTGATAAGCGTAATACCTTGTCCCACAACTTCACTGATAGGTCCTGCTAGCATTGGATAATGGGTACATCCAAGAATGAGTGAATCGATGCCTTTCTCCACAAGTGGTAGGAGGTACTCTTTAATGACTTCCTTTGTCACAAAATGATCTGCCCAGCCTTCTTCTACTAAAGGTACAAAAAGCGGACAGGCTTTTGGGTACACCTCTAAGTGTGGGTTCTGCTCTTTCAGAAGTGTCGGATACTTCTCACTGGCAATGGTTCCTTCTGTACCGATAATCCCCACCTTGTGATTGCGTGTGCTCTGAAGTGCCATATGTACCCCCGGCTCTACCACTCCTACAATTTGAATGTCTGAAAAAGTCGCTCTTAAAGCTTCGATACTATTTGAATTCGCTGTATTACACGCGATAATGATTGCTTTTACATTTTGTTCTTTTAAGAATCTAATAATCTGTGCCGAGAACTTAGTCACAGTCTCCTTCGATTTGCTTCCATAAGGTACTCTCGCGGTGTCACCAAAGTAGATGATGGATTCATCAGGAAGTCTCGTCATGACTTCCTTTACAACAGTTAGGCCCCCTAGCCCTGAGTCAAAAATACCTATCGGTCTATTGTCCATAGTTTTTCTCCTTATAACTTGCTTCTATAGAGAAGCAAGTTCGATAAGTTTTGTAATAAGCTCTTCAATTGGCATACCTGTTGCCTTCCAAAGCATCGGGTACATACTGATTGATGTAAAGCCCGGGAGTGTATTGATCTCATTAAAGATAATGCCGCCGTCTTCCTTCACGAAGAAGTCTACACGTGAGATGCCTTTACCTTCTACTGCTTGGAAAACGTCTTTTGCATACTGACGAATCTGCTCTTTTGTCTCTTGTGGTAAATCTGCATCTACCACTGTCTTAGACTCAGCGTTATTGTACTTGGCATCAAAATCATAAAACTCTGCTGCTGCTAGAATTTCCCCTACGCCAGATACTTGTACTTCACCATTACCAAGAACGGCTGTCTCTACTTCACGTCCAATGATGGTTTCTTCTACAAGAATTTTCTTATCGTGCTTAGCAGCCTCGCGAAGGCCTGCTATAAGCTCTTCTTTATTTTTTGCTTTTGAGATACCTACTGATGAACCTGCATTGGCTGGCTTAATAAAGTATGGATATGGGAAGGCTGCTTCCACACGTGCCACTGCTGCTTCATGATTCTCAAGTTCACTTGCATAGACTAAGACGAAGTCTGCTTGTGGTACGCCTTTTTCTTTGACTGCTATTTTTGTGAAGCCTTTGTCCATAGATACTGCTGATGCAAGCACACCGCATCCTACATAAGGAATCTGTGCGAGTTGGCAGAGTCCTTGAATGGTTCCATCTTCCCCATTACGACCATGAAGCACTGGAAATACTTTATCTATCTTGATGTACACTGGTTCTTCACGAAGAAGTACGAGACTATGCATCGTCGCATCTGGACTAAGAATCGCTGGTGTCCCTACTTCATCCCATCTATTTTGTGTGAAATCTGGATTGTTTCCTGTGTAAAGTAACCACTTACCTTCTTTTGTAATCCCTACTGGATATACTTCGAATTTTTCTTGATCTATGTTATTTATAATCGTTGTTACTGATTTAAGTGATACTTCATGCTCTGATGATTGTCCCCCAAATAGAAGTAATATATTTTCTTTCATAAAATTTCTGTCTGCTACTCAAAATATGGACAACTCTACCCATATCGAGATTATTCCCTGTTCAACGTGTCTGATTTTGTTATTGTAAACAACACACTACTCTCATTTGATATGACACTCCGAGGGCTTAAATTCCCAACTAGCCATTGGTACATACTTACAGTAACGTTATTATGCTATCTTGTAAGTTTTTGCTTCTCTAAGATTGATACTAGCTTGTAAATCCCTATCAATCACAAGTCCACATTCATTACAAACGTAAACCCTATCAGAAAGGTTTAAGTCTTTCTTGATAGTCCCACAACATGAACATAATTTAGAAGATGGATACCATCTATCTACAACTCTAAGCTCAATGTCGTTTTGTTTGCATTTGTTAGTAAGTTTTACTCTAAATTCATAAAACTTCTGTTGTGCAACTGCTTTTGATAAATGACGATTTTTCATTATACCTTTTACATTCAAATCTTCGATAGTAACTGAACTTGGTTTTTGTTCGACTATTTCAGCGACACATTTGTTAATATAATCAGTACGAATGTTCGTTAATCTTTGATGAAGCCTTTGTACTTTAACTATTTGCTTATGAATATTTCGTCTAGTAGCTTCTCCTTTTTTAGTTTTGTTTTGTTTTTTAAGACATTCATATTTCCTTGAAAGTCTTACTTGCTCACGTTTTAATTTCTTTTCTAGCTTCTTAACTCTTGAAGTCTTATTAATATTCTTCTTGATTATTGTATTACTCATAACTGCAAAATCTTTTACACCTAAGTCAATCCCTATTGGTTCTGACTTAAGTGTGTGGTTTTTCATTTCTTCAATCTCACATACAACTGATACGTAGTATCTTCCTGCTTGTTCTGTAACTGTGCCATTGATGACTTTTGCATTTGTAGGTATATAGCCAAACTCTTTAAGTCTAACCCATTTTAGAGTAGGAATATTAACCCTATGGCGTTCAATCTTCCAATCAGTTTTATTGTTCTTCGGGAAATACAGTCCAACTTTAGATTTGCCTTTTTTCTTAAATCTAGGGAATTGTGCTTCCCCTTTAAAGAACTTCTTAAAAGCTAACTCTGCATTACAAATAGTTTTCTTTCTAGCTTTGCTACCACAATCGTTAATCCACTTATATTCATCTAAGACTTTAATTTCGTTATTAATGTACTTATCAAAGTCATTAGCTGACATAAAGGCTTTTTTCTTATCTAGCTTTCCATCTTTAAAGTCTTGATAAAGAGATTGATTTTTAGCAAGATAAGTATTGTAAAGCCATCTACAAACACCCAACGATTGATTAATTTTCTGTATCTGTTGTTTCGTTGGCTTTAATTCCACTTTGTATGCTCTTTGCAATATCTTCATCCTCCTCTATTTTCTTTTTGTATTTTCTTAGTCCGTAGATACGACAACTGAAAACCTGGAGGATTGCTATAATATCTTGAACAAGTTCTTCTTGTGGTGATAAAAACTCATTGTTTACAACTAATATCTTCGTATCAATTTTTATTTTCCATGACTTCTTCAATTAATTTGTTCCACTTTTTGCGATTGTAATTAAGTCCACTCCCTATGTCTTGGATAACTTCATCCACAATCATTGCTTTGGCATTGGTGCAGTCTTGTAGAAATTTAACTTGATTCAACAAATCATCTTTTTGATTGTTTGTGGAAACTCTAGTGTATATAACTATCTTTCTATCTACATCATTCTTAATCCCTTTAAAATCAAGAAATTGGTCATAAGTACAGTATCGTCTATCAGTGGGTGTTCTCTTGGCTATGAGTGTACCATCCCGATTCCACCTTTGAAGTGTCTTAACCGACACGTTGAGCAATTCGGCAAAATCTTTAGGTTTGTAGTTTGTAATGTGTTTCATTTAATTATCAACTCCTTTGAGTATTTTAAATCACATTTGAACACATTTGTTAATACTTTTAATAACCAAAGACTTCTCCTTCCGCATCGTATGGAATACTTATGATTCCTTAGCTACACTTATTTTAGTACTTTTACTATGATTATTCAAGTAGACTTACAATACTTCGCTACAATGCTTTTTATCTATGTTTATTATTATATAGGAAGAACTTGGAAATTGTTACTTGTTTATGCCACAAAAAAGGTAGGCATCACGCCTACCTATTAAACCACTCTATTAATTTAAATCGAATCTCGAAAGGCTTCTCTGCTTGAAAAGCCACGATCTCATACTGTTCTTCTGTGAGATTCGCCTTCAGTTCTTCTTTACCTTCTAAAGGTACAACCCCAGTCGCTGCATCCACATAGCAGAGTGGTGGATACATCACACACCACCAATTCTTACCGGCACCTTCTCCGATGACGATACGGCATGCCTCGTAATTTCCTGCCGGAAAGACCACATCTCCATATGCCTTCGTTGGAAAATCCTCATGAGTCAATTCACTATACACACTATAAGTCTTTCCCCAATTCGCTATCACCGTAGTAGCTACTTCATTAATCTCGTCTAAATGTTCAGTGATACGTGCTCTCGTCTCCTCGATACTTGGCGAGTCTTTAAGGATGGGTTCCATATACACTAGCACCGCATCTCGTACGTTTTCTTTGAGCAGCTGGTCTTCCTGTGTATCGCTATTGGCAATAACATGGAAACGCACCACTTGCTCACTCAGTTCCTCCGACATGGTGTAGGCATAGTCTTGCAAACCTATAAAAGCATAGGCTGCTATAAATAATACAACACTTGATATGTACACAGTCTCTAACCAATACTTGCTTGTAAACTTTGAAAATCTATCTATTAAACGGCTCATAGGAGCACCCCCATTTATCTTCTGTAAGTGATAATAGAAGTATTACCTATGGAAGAAAATATTATACAGTTAAATTTTATATTTTTATATATTTTTGTTGAATTTTATTTAAAATTAGGTATAATTAAGTAAAGTATCTTTATATTATTTTATTTCGGGGGTAGTTAACTATGTATCGACTAAATGCAAGCACAAAAAAATGTTCACTTGATGCCATTAATGAATTAAGATGTGACAACCAACTTGTACTTTACACATCTAGCTACGGCAGTAAAACAGGTACAAACGGTCTTGGTCTTGAAGTTGTCATCGAAGATGGGGTTGTGGTTTCTAAAGGTTCTAATGATAATGTCATTCCAGCAGAAGGAATGGTTCTCTCAGGCGCTGGCCTTGCAAAAGACTGGATCAACGAATGTGTCCCTGTAGGTACAAAAGTTGTATACCATGAAAGTGATATGTCTATCGAATTATTATAAAAGATGTCAGAAGGCTACCTCTCAGAAGGTAGTCTTTTTTTGTATAAAATTGTTATTTTTTGTGATTTAATCTACATTTATGGTATAATTAGGATGATATGTTAACTATTTTTTCAGGGGGAATTACATCATGTTACTTAAAAAGGGGTCAAAAAAACTACGTCTACCGACCGAAAGGAAAACTTTACATTTCAAGGGCTTTAAAAAGCTTCCACTACCTCATTGGCGAAACCTTCGGCTCAGTCATCAACTTATAGCACTTTTTCTAGTCTTAAGCATCTCACCATGTCTTATTTTAATTTCTATTCTAAACACTAAAACCGAGGCTGCTATGCGCACTTCCGTAGGTATGTACTCACAGAAAATTGTGGATCAAGTAGTCTTCAACTTAGATCACGCGATTACAGCTGCCAATATGGGGGTTGCTAAAGTCTCTACGAATAATATCGTGACTAATTTTTTAATCCAAGATTTTTCTAAGAACTATAACAAGTTTCAACCTGTATCTAAGGAGATGGAAGATTTTGCAAGTGATTTCTTACTATCCGATCCTTATGTTGATGCTATGGCACTTATTAATGATAGTGGCTTATGCATTTACAACAAAGTCATCGGAAATGATTTTACAAGCACTATGGAACTTTTAGCTTCTGAAGATTTCTTTAATTCTTCTACTTATCAAGAGATTGCAGAAAGTAATCGTATCGTATGGTTTGCCGTCCAAGATGCATCGGATGAAATAAATGATATCCTTCTCTCAAAGAAGCTTACTCGCTCTATAACGGGATATTTCAGAGTTAAAAAAGCTTTCTTTGAAGACCTCATCAAAACGTCTAGTATCGATCCAGCCATTTCCCTTATGGTTGTAGATCATAATAACGAAATCATCCTTTCCAATCAGTCGAACTGGATGGGTACTTCGCTTGAAGGGGACATACTTGAACTTTTAGCACTTCCGGAAGTTTCTGAATCTAAAAATTATACCAATATTACCAATCACCAAACTTTATTTAGCACAGGAACTACTACCAACGACTGGCGTATCATTATGGATGCACCACTAAATATCCTGATGAAGGAATTGACAGATGCTAACGCACAACTCATAGCCATCCTTTTCTTCACCCTACTTTTAATCTTATGTGTAAGTATTCTTCTAGGCCGTAACCTCAGCAAATCTCTGACACAGCTTTCAAGCTATATGGGGCGTGTGGAAAAGGGCGAGCTTCATTTAGAAGATGAGATTCATACGTCACTCAAACTTACAAACAAAGAAACATCTCAGCTTGCACATGGCTTCTCAAAGATGCTTAACCATCTTAACACTCTTATCACCGATGCCAAGGGTGCAACAGAGAAAGTACATAGCCATACAAGTACCTTACAAGCTGTAGCTACAAACACTGCTTCATCTGCACTCCAAGTCCAGCAAGCTATCGATGGCATCGCTATGGGTGCTCAAGATCAAACCGCACAAATCGAAAGCTCTATCAGTCTGATAGATACACTTTCTACTCATATCGACCAAGTAGGCACCATGCTCGTAGATGTGAAGAACGCTTCCATGGATACCATGACGAGAAGCACTTCTACCAGCCAGCAGCTAGCTTACTTAACGACACAAACAAAAGAAACCATCCATATCACTCAGATGATTTATGAACACGTAAAAAATCTTGGTGACGAGGCTAGTAATATTAATCAGATTATCACTCTTATCACTAATATTAACAAACAGACGAATCTACTGTCTCTGAACGCTTCCATTGAAGCTGCAAGAGCTGGTGAGGCAGGACGTGGGTTCGCAGTGGTTGCCGATGAAGTACGTCAGCTTTCTGCTCAAATCGAGGCTTCTGTAAGCACTATCAATCATACGCTTTCTCGTATCCAAGAGAAAAAAGACCTTACCTTAGGGGAGATGGATAAAGCCCTTGCCTTATTTGACCAGCAGCTTCCAATCGTCACTACGACTACTGAGGCCTTTACCTCTATACAGCATCAGATGTCTGATGTGGATGCTCAAATCCAGCAAGCTAACGCCCTTCTGCTAGAGATTCAGCACCAAAAAGATACCATTTACAGCAATATGGATGAAATCTCTGAGATTCTCCAAAACGCTGCAAGCATCTCTGAAGAAGTAAGCGCCGAAAGTTCTGAGCAGTCAACCTTCGCACAGAAACTTAATGAGCTTTCTGGACAGCTTGCCGAAGTCGTAGATGAACTTCAAGACACCTATAAGCAGTTTAACATCTAAAAAAAGTGCTATCACACTAGGCTTACGCCTCTTGTGATAGCACTTTTTATGTGTATCTTAAATTTTAAATTTGCTTGTCTGGCTAGTTAAATCCGCGAATAAAATCTGCGACTCATCAACTGCTTGTTTAATTCCTTTTAGTAAAGCAACTTGTTGTTCCACATAGTCATTAATATTCGTAATGGTTTCGGCACCTTCTTGTGCACCTACACTCATTTCATTAATGGCCTTGCTTACTTCATCCGTCGCTTCACTTTGTGCTTCAATCGTATGGGCAATACGTGTCATACGCTCGCCTACATCTCTTGTACTTTCTAAGATTTGTAGGAAGGCTATCTCAGTCTCTTCCATATGCTGATTACTTTCCGCGATGAAATGTCGTTCTTTCTCCACGACTACTGATACTTCCTCCGTCTTATCAGTAATCTGTAGTAAGATTTCTTCAATGCCCCTGGCTGACTTTCTACTTTCCTCCGCCAATTTACGAATCTCGTCTGCCACCACTGCAAAGCCCATACCGTATTCCCCTGCTCTAGCTGCTTCGATAGAAGCATTGAGTGACAGCAAGTTTACTTGGTCTGCAATCCCTGTGATGATTTCTACTACTTTTCCAATGTCCTTCGAATGAACCACAAGACTTTCTAATGTGCCTTTAATCTCATTAGAAGACTGCTGTACTTTTTCAAAGACATCTCTCACACCAGCAAGCTTCGCTGAGCCGTCTTCTGCTACGCCTAGCACATGATTACTCGCTCTTACGACTTCTTCTGCTCGTTCACTGACAACGGCTGCACTGCTTGTGATCTCTTCTATACTAGCTGCCGTCTCTTGTACCACTGCCGCATTTTCTTGAAGCACACTGGTAATCCCTTGCACATAACCTCCGATAGCTACCATCGCCTCGCTGGCTCCTGCCACCGAAGTATTAATCGCTTCTGTCTTCACCAGTAGACCATCCGTGCTTTCAATGACCGACTTCATAAGTTCTCTTAGTTTTGCCACGAACCCATTGAAATAGTAGCTTAATGCACCGATCTCATCCTTAGACCTAGCTGAGATTTGCACCGTTAGGTCTCCCTCACCTTCAGCGATACTTTGCAAATTATCACTCAGCTTATTGATAGGGCGTATAATAACGTACTTCACAACCATTCGGCTCAGTATCCCCATCATAATAATAATGATAATACCTTGAGTGATTCCTTGCTTCATCCCCTGCAAGTCATCTACGATTGTTGTAAGGATAGCTTTCGTCTCTGCTGTATTTTCGACACTTATACGTCCGATAGCTTCTTTAAGTACTGCATACTCTTCGTTAGACATCTTTTCTTGGATAGCACGTGCTTTCACCTTACTTGATGGCTCATACAGCGCAAAAGCCTCCGCAGCTTGTCCTTGCAGACGATCAAAGTGCTCTTTTACTTTACCAAGTGCTTCTTCTGCACCTCTTATTGGCTTCTCCATAAGCTTGGTATAAGCTTCTTCAAAAAGCTGTGCCTCTTCCCCAAAGAGCTTCGAAGCATCTGAAGCATCTGCCAAGTATCGCTGTAATTGCAGCTGCATATTTTGCCCATGCGCTCCTAATGCCTCATAGTATTCACGCTGGTTATTTCTATTGCTCACTTTAACTTGACCATCTACTTGACTTAATGCTTGCGTTAAAGATTTATACTCCCCTGCCACTAGTCGCTCTATCTTAGCCTTAGCATCTACTTCTTGTTCTGGTATGTACAGATGAAAAAGCTGGCTTACTTGCTGATGATAAGCATTGACCTGCTGCTTTACTAATTGGACATCCTTATAGGTAGGATGGGTATCATCGATATTTCCAAACGCCCCTATTCGTTTTTGATACTCTTTGTGGCTTGTTTCATAGCCTTCTTTACTACTGCTATTTCCCCCTACGTATTGTTCCACTGCCACTTGCATTTCTCCGATGGTACAGGCTATCTCTAGACTCGCAAAAGACCTTTCCAAGTCTTTTTCTCGAATACTCACGACCTCATCATTCACCTTATTCACTTTCTGTCCAATCAAGAATATGACTACGACTACAAATACAATGATAAAGATCATGCTCATCTGTGTCTTTGTTTGTAATTTAATTCCCTTTTTCATCATTAGCCCCCTTTTATGCATTCTATATTTCTATTTTACACATATGTATATTTTTTCACAATAATAAAAAAAGCAATTTTTCTATTTTTCTACAGAAAACTCGCTTTTTTTACATTTTTATTCTTCTATTCCTGTGCTTTCAATATCTACATTCACACCTATTTCGATAGGCATCTTTACAAACTCACCTTGCTCCCACCCCGGTCCATACACTTCCCAAAGCTTTGGATGTTTACGGTAAAGGGATACGCCAAACTCCATGTAGTCTATATTCATCACTTTAGCCTCATCTATGCCTATACGCATCTGCTTGATGATTTCCTCTGCAATGACCGCTTCAATTTGTCTCACCGTTTCCTTGTCTACTAACTTCGCTTCTTCGGTAGCCTGATACTCCGCAATGTTTCCTATGACGTTTACTTCTACCACGCACTTGAGCCCTTCTTCATTTTCTTCGAAGTGCTTCTTGCTTTGCTGCTCTTTCACGGTATAGGTGATAGGCTTTCCATTAAAAGTCGCCACGATAGGGACATTCTTAATCTTGCCTTCTACAAAAAGCTGACTACGTACTTCTTCTTTAGTAAGATACTCTACGAATGCATAGTCTTTAATAAGGGCTGCACCACTAATATTAATCTCATCTGTTTCACCTACGTCTTCTATATGAAAGACTGGAAGTGTGGAGATATGAGTCTCATCCATCTGACGAATGAAGTTCCCCAGAAGCTGTTTCTCGAAGAAACATACAGGTCTTTCTTTGTTATTGAAGTAATCCATGACATAAAGTCCTAGTATAGGCTGCTCTGTGTTTTCGATTTGTGTACTAAGCCCTGCTTCTCCATTGACTGCCAGTAACGGAACATTCCGTGCGATGAGCATATCCCGTGATAAAGAACCGATGGCACCTTTAAAAAGCTCCGCATCTTTTAGTAGCTCCTCACCCATAAGGATTGTCTTTACATGACTAAAGCTTACAGTATCCTTACTCCTTATCTCTAAGTCATCAATGCTAGAAGCCACCGTTGGCGCCTCTACAACGACCGTCGTCTCTGCATCCTTTGCGAGACTTTCTGTCCCTGATAATTTCCCAAAGTCAGGTATAGCATAAGTCATACGATACACCTTCTGTGCATCTGCTAGCACATTAGGGTCATAGGTATAGTCTGTATTTTTATCGATAGCAAACTCTAGGAGAATGGAACGGTTATTTACCTCCACGCTATCCCAGCATCCTGTGAGCACGAGAGGTAATAAAAGGAATGTCATTGCTTTTCCTATGATACGCTTCATTGCTTGCCACCTACCTTTCTCACTTTAGCTACAACCAAAAGAATAAGAGGAATCACGAAGAGAAAGAGGCTGCCTGTATACTTACTGAATTTCGTCATATACGCATAGGCTTCTCCAAGACTTCCTGGAATCATCGCTACGAAAAAGACGATAGGAATGAGTGGCAACACTGTGACATTTTGCCTATTAAACTTAAAGACTTTACTCATGGTTAAGCTTGCCACATAAAGACTACCACTAATATACATATACACACTCATAATCCACCAAGACATCATGAGAATCTCTTGATTTTCAAGGAAGGAGCCTGGAAGTTGAATACTCTGCATCAGTGTAAGGACTGGCCATATCTGCTTACTACTGGTGACCATCCCTACACCCATAAAAGTCAAAGCAATAATAGCTACTTCAATCCCCGCTATAATACCTGTAGCATAGATACATATCTTTCGCACTTTACTAGGCTTATTGACCAATGCACCGATGACTAACATAAACTCGAGTGGCATAAAAGTCATACTCATACTATAAGCCCCTGACAATACGCTAGCTGGCCCTGCTGTAAAAACAGGGAGAAGTTGGCCATAGTCTGCCTTGATAAGTACAAGGCATAGCACAAATACCAGTGGCACAAAAACAAAGTAGGCAAGTATCTCTGCCATACGACCACTTGCTTCTAGTCCAGATTTAATCAGGTAATATACTGCAAAAAGAAGCATTAAGATAATGACTGGTAGCGGTGTCTTTGGTAAAAGCACCTTAGAGACCATCTCCGCAAAAAGACGAATCTCTATGCCCGCTCCTATGAGGAGCTTGACCACAAAAAGGAGAATGACCAATCCACCGAGCCACTTACTTAAGACCTTCGGTGCAAAGGTATCTAGTCCCTCACCTGGAAAACGATCCAATAATTTTGTAATAAGGAGAATATAGATAAGACCTAATAAGAAGCCCCATATAGGGAGCATATAACCATCATGTCCTACTAACTCTGCGGCTACACGTGGAATGACTAGCATAGACATATTAAACATCTGTAAAATCAGCAACAGCCTGGCTTGTCTTACAGATACATTGGCATTATGGGTATACATCTTTACTCATCTCCTTTCTTTGGTTCACCATCTATATCCGTAGCTGTCTGTGCACTATCTGGTCCAGGTGGTGTCTCTGTGACACGCTGAGAATCAGTCAGTCTAATACGTGTCTTCTGATGTTCTCTCGCATAACGTGGTCTACGGTTTTGCATAAAGAGTGGGAAACGAATCACTGTATCTCTAAAGTCACGATAGCCATTCTGCTCACCAGCTGTATACGGTGCTAAGAATGGTGAACCGAAGCTTTCTAGTGAAGACATATGGGCTAATAACAGTAGTGCACCGATAAGGAACCCATACAATCCAAAAAGTGAACTAATGACAATGAATACATAGCGAAGCAATCTGAACGCTGCCGTTAAGTTATAATCTGGAATAGCAAAGGTCGCCATAGCTGTAATCGCAACGATAATAACAATCATCGGACTAATGAGCTTGGCATCTACCGCCGCTTGTCCGATGACGATACCACCTACAATCCCTATGGCATGCCCTACCGGCCCTGGCAAACGTATACCTGCTTCTCGTAGAAGTTCAAAAGCCGTCTCCATAATGATAATTTCTAGTACACTCATAAAAGCTACCCCTTCTCTCGAGGCCGCTATGGAAACTGCTATACTCGTAGGAAGCATGGCAGGATGGAAATTCAGTATCGCGAGGTAAAGTGCTGGCAATGCCACTGAGAAGAAGGCTACGATGTAGCGTAGCATACGCGTAAAGCTCATAATCTGCCATCTTTGGTAGTAATCTTCTGAAGCTTGGAAAAAGCTATTGAGACTGGTCGGTACGATGATAGCAAAAGGTGAGTTATCTACGATGATGACTACCTTCCCTTCCATAATACTAGACGCTGCTTTGTCTGGCCTTTCTGTGGCTTGCGTCTGAGGAAAAGGACTCTTCCAGCTGTCCTCTATGAGCTGCTCCACATAACCACTGTCAAACACACCATCTATTGTATACTTCGCAAGTCTGGTCTTTACTTCCTCTACCAAGTCTTGCTTGACGATATCTTCCATATACATGATGGCAATATCTGTACGGCTTCTGGTCCCCATACTTGTCATCTCTACTTTAAGCTTGGTATCACGAATACGACGTCGTACAAGCACTGTATTAAACCTAATAGTCTCTACGAAACCATCCCTAGGTCCACGTACCACAGCTTCCGTCTCCGGTGCACTAATACCACGGGCTGGCCATCCTCTTGATGCAATGACCAAGCTCTTCTCAGAACCTTCCACAAAGATTGCTGTATCTCCTGAAAGTACCGCCTTCACCATATCATCCATCGTACCTACTTCTTTAATATCAAAAGTAGCTGAGAAATGGTCCATGATGAGCTGTGAAGGACTTGTATTTACTGGAATCTGCTGCCCATTTAAGTTTTTGTAATCCACGATGCGTGACAGGAAGAAATTCTCGATAATCTCCCTATTAACCATCCCATCGATATACACCCCATAGATATTGATAGGTGTCATCGTACCGATATTTACCTTACGCTTGACTACATCCATACATCTATCAAAAAGTACATCGATGTTTTTTATATTTTCCTCTAAGGATACTGCTAACGGAAGTGTAATCTTATTCTCCTTATCGTGATTCACACCTTCTCTACTAGGACTATCCATCGGTTTCGTATACTTCATCTTTTTCATCACCTTCTTTCCCTAAATCATGACTAAAATGCCAGCCGCTATCCCTATGACGATGTAGACATAGCCGACTATTTTTGTGAATTTCGATTCTCTTTCTAAGTGACTTACAGTATCCAGAGATTTGCTTTGTAAAAATGTCATATAAAGGCCTATCCCCAATATCGTAATCACCAAAGGAATCGAAAGTGTTTCCTTGAGTTGCATCAATACGCTCATACCATACTCCTTTGCATTGCCAGACATATATATCCAGTATTTCTAAGTCGTTGTAAATTTATGTATGTTTTGTCTAGGAAAGAATGTTTTTTTATATTAAAATAAGTAATATATTTTACATTTTAGGAGGCTAATCATGCAATTAACTGGGGAATTAGAAGAATTACAACAAGGCTTAGATGCCATCAAAAAACTTATGCCGTTTGAACTCGATGATACTGTAGCCGTACACAAGCTAGATGATACTTCGGAACACTGTCTAGAGATTCATCGTGGCGACACATGTACCATCTCTTATCAAAAACCACATCATTTCTTCCGTGCCTTAAGTCTCTACTTACAATTTGCAGGTGAAGAGCAAGCTACTTTTGTTTATAGCGAGCGAGCACTCATTCCTACTTGTGGTGCCATGATAGACGTCTCACGTAATAGCGTATACAAGCCTGCCAAAGTAAAAGAACTTCTCGTAAAGCTAGCTTTAATGGGTCACTCTACTTGTATGCTTTATACAGAAGACACCTACGAGCTACCAGGCTATCCATACTTTGGCTACTTACGTGGCGCTTATACCTTAGAAGAACTAAAAGACTTAGATGACTACGCTTATCATCTAGGTATCGAACTCATCCCTTGCATTCAGACTTTAGCTCACCTTAAGCAGACACTTAAGTGGAACTATGGTCAAAAAATGCAAGACACTGCTGATGTGCTTCTAGTAAATGCACCTGAGACCTATGCCTTCTTAGAAGCGATGTTCTCTACCCTTAAGTCTACTTTCCGTACCAACCGTATCCATATCGGTATGGACGAAGCTTTCGACTTAGGACGTGGCAAGTCAATCGAAGCCAATGGCTTTAAGCATCATAACGAACTGATGGTTATGCACCTTGAGAAAGTAAATGAACTCCTCACCAAGTACGACCTTCAGCCTATGATGTGGGACGACATGTTCCTTCGTGGAAGTGGCCCACATGCCAACCAATTCGACCCTAATGCCACAGTAGACCCTGCCATTGCTGCCAGTGTGCCAAAGAATATGAGCCTTGTGTACTGGGACTACTACCATCTCGAAGAAGACTTCTACACCATGTCATTCCATAAACGTAGCACCTTTAGCAACCCGGTCATCTTTGCCGGTGGTGTATGGAAGTGGATGGGCTATGCGCCTCACTATGACAAAACCTTCATCACCACAAATGCCGCCCTTACTGCATGTAAGAAGTACGGTATCACAGAAGTTCTCGCTACTATGTGGGGAGATGACGGGGACGAAGCACCTATCGATGTGACCATGCTAGGTCTCATCCTCTTCGCAGAGCACTGCTACCATCCAGTAGTAGAAGATGCCTGGTTAGAAAGACGTACCGAATGCCTCACAGGCCTTAGTGTCGAAGACTTCATGGGTATCCAAGACTTAGATAAAATCCCAGGTGTACCTTCTCCAAATACAGGTTCACTAAACCCATCGAAGTACTTCCTCTACCAAGACGTCTTACTCGGTGCCTTCGATTACTACACAAAGGATACTGACCTTTATGGCCACTACACTGCACTAGCAGGACGCTTCGAACGCATCGCACAAGACTCACCACAGTACTTCCATATGTTCGATATGTATAGCAAGCTAGCGACTGTACTCTCTACTAAGGCAAACATCGGCTGCATCCTTCGCGAAGCTTACCTTACTAACGACCGTAGTAGTCTTGAAAACCTAAGTGAAAATATCTTCCCAATGCTGATCCAAGATATCAAAGCCTTCAAAGACAGCCTTCGTACACTCTGGTACAAAGACTGCAAAGGCCACGGCTTCGAAGTACTAGATATCCGCCTCGGTGGTGTCATCGCTAGATGTGAGACAGCGATCTCCCGCATCGACACCTACTTAAACGGCTGGGTAGATCGCCTAGAAGAACTAGACGAAGAACGTCTACCATTCAAGTCTCGCTATACCGATCATGATGACATCATCAATTACAATCAATACTGTACACTAGCTACCCAAAACATCTTCTCACACGGTATCTAGTCCACAGCAAATGAGCTCATGCTATTCTCTTAGCATGAGCCTTTTTGTTTTTTATTTGAAATTTTTATATTTTTATGTATAATATTGTTAGATTGTTAAATTTTCTTTTCAAGGGGGCTTTTCCATGAAACGTTGTCCAAGTTGTAGCTTTCCAAACAAGGATACAGATAGAACTTGCTTTAAGTGCAATACTTTACTTGACCCAGATATGATGCCAGAACTCGAATCGACTACACCACCACCACTTTCTTCGACTAATCCGATGCAATTTTTTGCTAAAACTTCTAAACGTAGCTCACTTTCTACTAAAAAAAATACATCTCCTACATCTCCTACACCATCGCCAACTACACTACCTACTCCTGAGCCAACCCCTGAACTTTTAGAAGCACCTGCTACTGAAGAAGTAGCAGCAACTCTCACTACTGAAACTTTCACACCTTATACCCACGTTGTATCTTCACCAGACATTTCACCAATCGAGGCACCTGCTAGCGATGAGCTTCTAAGCCAACCAACGACAGCAGTACCACCAATCTCAACACCTGAGCCAAAACTTTTAAAAGCTGCACGCATTCTTCCTAAATATAAAAGTTTTCAAGCTATCAAGACCATGCTCATTGCCATTGGTTGTCTCCAAACATTAAGTATTCTTGCTGTAGGTATCTCTACACTTCTTTACATACAAGCATATATAGGACTTACAGCCTTTATTAATATAGCCATCATTGCTACTCTCATTATCGTTATTTCTTGTATCGTAGCTTGTACGACTCTTGCCTTTTCATTCCTTTCTTGGGCTAACGATACCGAATGCAATCAACGTAAACAACAAGAATTACTTAATCATCTGTATCATAAATAAGCACAATAAAAAGCCGAGCATCTAATGCTCGGCTTTTTTATGTGCACAGGATTGGCGTTCCATCAATGTTGTAGGTAGAATAACATGCTTTGTCTGGCTCTTGGCATTGATGCAATCAAAAAGTAGTTTGATACTTTCTGTTGCCATCTGCTTTTGTGGTTGCTGAATAGTGGTAATGGCAGGATTATAGTAACGTCCGATATCCATACCATCAAATCCCATGATCGATACATCCTCTGGTACGCTACGTCCGCTATCTAAAGCGGCTTTACAAGCACCTATGGCCATCACATCAGATATGGCAAATAAAGCTGTGACCTCTGGTCGCTCTTCAAATAAGGCTTTCGCTGCTTTATAAGCTTCCTCATAATTGTAACCACCTACACGTATCAAATCCTTGGCGATAGGTAATCTGGCTTCATCGAGTGCTCTCATATAACCTAATGCTCGCTTATTTCCTACGCCTGCATCATACTCATCCCCTAACATCAAAGCGATGTGCTTATGTTCGCCTTGGATGAGATACTTAGTAGCTTCATAAGCTGCATATTCATTATCGATGCTTACAGTCGATATGACATCACTTGCTCCACCCACACTTTTATCTACCGAAGTAAGGACGATGCTTACATCTAGATTCTCAAAATGCTCAGGCTTGATGCCTTCAAAGTTCCCCCCTAAGCATATAACGCCTGGAAGTCTCTTTTCTTTGATAAAGGATACTAAGACACTCATATCATTAACATCCTTATGGTCATAATGTTGTAGGATAACAGAATACCCATATTCATGGACACGCTCTTCAATAATCTGTAGCATCTCTGAGAAAAACGGGTTGAATACCCCTTTCACTAAAACACCAATTTGATGATTGTTGCTACTTTTTAAGATACGCGCACTATTATTCGGTATATAATTATAAGTCTTCATTGCCTCAAGGACTTTCTCACGCGTTTCCTTTTTAACATCTGGGTGATTATTAAGCACACGCGATACTGTACTTACACCCACACCACAGATTCTTGCAATATCTTTAATATTCACTGCAACACCCTCCCTACTTTGCTTTTGTCATGAAAGCTTGTCTCATTGGGTCTTCGCTTCTTTGTTTTTTACGATTTGCATGATTGACTCACATTGTATCTCTATATGTCTTGTCGCTAATTCTGATGCTAAAGCTTCATCTCTATTTTTAAGGGCTGCTAGAATTTCTAGATGCTCTTCAATGACGTTGTTATGGTCTGTCTTTTTAATGTAGGCGATACGATAACGATCTACTTGCTCACGCATATTGTTGAAGAACTGACTTAACTTATCGTTTCCTGTCGCATTAAAGATGGCTTCATGGAATTCGATATCCTTCTGAATCATCGTATCAATGTCGTTTTCACGAGATGCATAGTCATACTCTGTGATGATGAGTTGTAGACGTAAGAATGAACGATCATCCATGCGCTTACAAGCAAGCTTTGCTGCTAATGCTTCGAGGGCTGCACGTACTTCAAGTACATCTTTAATGTCTTTTTCTGTGAACTGTGCTACTTGTGCACCTTTTCTTGGTACCATCACGACGAGACCTTCTAATTCCAATTTACGAATGGCCTCTCTAATAGGTGTACGACTTACGCCTAGTTTCTCACCTAATTGAGTCTCCATTAGGCGTTCACCTGGTTCTAATTCCCCTGTTAAGATGGCTTTTCTTAGGGTTTGGAATACTATATCTCGAAGTGGTAAATATTCATTAATTTTTATGTTTGCTAATTCGTCTTTCATATCTTCTCCCCTCTCCTTTGTCCTTCACAAAAGTACTTGTTACATGTACTTCTCTTAAACCAACGGTCTCTCTAAAATAATGTGCCGCTGCTATGGCTTTTTGTTTGGTTTCAAATACCCCAAATACTGTAGGCCCGCTACCACTCATCATGGTTCCTATGGCACCTTTTTGAAGCATCCCTTCTTTTATCTTTTCAATCTCTGGATGCATAGGTATCGTTACATCTTCTAGTACATTTCTCATATTGTGTACAACAAAGTCCATGTCTTGTGCCTGTATAGCCTGAACGACTTCATCTGTCACCGGGTGTGCTTTAATCTCGTCCACTTTTAAAGCTTTGTAAACACTAGCTGTGGATACACTGATATTTGGCTTGGCCAATAAAATATGTGTGTAAGGCAGTGATTTAAGCTTGGTAAGTTCTTCACCGATACCTTCTGCTAACGCCGTTCCTCTTAGTATACAAAATGGTACATCTGCTCCTATCTTTAAGCCCATGTCCATAAGCTGCTTCTTGGAAAACTCCGTATCAAATAACTTATTCATTCCCACAAGTACCGCAGCCGCATCACTACTGCCTCCTGCTAATCCTGCCGCTACTGGTATACGCTTTACGATATCAATATAAATGCCACTTTCAATACCTGTTTCTTCTAGAAAGAGTTGTGCCGCCTTATAAGTGATATTTCGGTCATCTTTTGGCAACCATGCTAGATTGTTGTTAATACGAATCCCAGGAGTTTTGGTCTTTTTAATTTTGATTGTGTCATAGAGGTTAATAGTCTGCATGATCATCCTGAGATCATGATAGCCATTTGATCTTTTACCTATAACATCGAGTGTTAAATTAATTTTCCCTCTTGCTTTCAGTACAATTGTGTGCATACTAGAACTCCTTAATTGATTAATCTTATCTTATATTATACCCTCCTAGAAAAGACTTAGTCAAGAAATCTGTATTTCATGTATACAAAAAGCACATTTAAAAAAGGCTACTCAATATGTCATTGAGTAGCCTATGTTTCTCTTAGAATTTTGTCTTTTTAAGAACGATTAATTTCTGAAGTGGACTAACATTTTCTGCTACATCTAGTTCATTGATTTCAGCAATATCACCTACCGTTGTATTAAAACGTTTTGCAATATCCCAAAGTGTATCACCTTTTCTTACTACATAAACAGTGATACTTGGGTAAGCATTCATTTCTTCTTTGACCATATCTTTAGCTTCAATGCCTGTAATAGTGTGTAGTTGATCTTTTCTATAAACATCTGCCACACATTCAAGTACATACTCTACCAAAATATCTGTCTTGTTGTAAGGCGATACATTAATGTCTTTTGCTCTTACATCTGTCTCGATATAATTAGTCTTTGTCACCCCTGGTAAAGCGATCTCTTGTACGAAAGGTAGCATATCGATGGCTTCTTCTACTTGACCACCTTCTTCATTACCTAAGTAGATAACTTTTGTTTCCATCATGCCTCGAATTGTTAGCTTGTCATTTTGCACTTCTTTTTCATCAATGACAGGTGTAAGCTTCACACTGAAGATTTGGTCTGCTTCTGGTGCTGCTCCAGTTAAGCTCATAACTTCTTTTTTAGGCATACGCGTATTACCACGTACCACGAGATTCATGTAATCTTCGTCTTTATTTACCATTTCTATTTTTTTACCTGGACAGTAAATATCATCTACAACCTCTTCTACTAATTTGTTGAAGGTATTGTATTTGCTGCCAATCATACACTCGATTTCAATGATACGGTCTTCACCGTCAAAGTCAGGCTGGATTTGTACAAAGGTTGGTTTTACTTCTAAATCACAATTCCAATACATCTCATCGTCATCTTTAATCACATCTAATGCTCCTGAAAATGGGATGCGATGTGTAATGACTTGAAGTGGTCTTTCATCACTTTGTCCTTTATAAAGCGTATTAAGTTCAATGATCCCATTATAAAGAATCTCTGTATCTGTACGCTTAATTTGTTCTTCTTTAATACTTGTGTTCATTTTAAGGATTTCACCAATGCTATCTTTACCTTGCATAATTGTCAGTTCGTCCTTAACCATAATGTTATCTTGACCGGTCTTCGCTGGTTGCACGATATCAATAGCTTTTGTGCGTGTCTGTGCACTATTAAGTCCTTCGGTACCTGTGACGATAACTGTTTCTTTTGGTTTTGTACTAGCTACTCTTACTTGAATGATAGATTTCACATTGATTTTTCTTTCATTTAGGATATTCCAATGCATGTGCTCGATGTTATAGTCGAGCTCTACTTTTTGACTTGGATCAATACCCTCGATAATAATAAAGTCTTCTAGCGGAATGCTTCCTCTCATACTATAAACTTCTTCACCACTTTTTTCTGGTAAATATAAGATCGTCACGTCTACTTGACCTTTATAAACTACGCGATCATCTTGAACATCTACTTGATCGATGCTCATGTTGCCATCTAAGTACATCACACGCTGCATATCTGGCTTACCATCTGGTACGATAAGGTCACGTTCTTTGACAGTTTGTACAGTTTCTTGTCTCGTCATCTCGTTTAATTGGATCGGTTTCTTTATAAGCTCTACTTCTTTTCTCATGAGTTCTACTGGCATTCTCATTTCCCCCTATTCTTAACTTCTTATACAAATGTATGAGTATAGCCCATGCATTATGACTCTTTTTTTCCACCACAAAAGGAGAGGCCCCGACTTATTGGCCTCTCCTCCTTACCATATGATAGGGCATGGCATTACCTACATAATTTGCCACATTCTCTTCCATCATATCTCTGTAATAAGCATCTTCAAATATAGGCTTCTCCAACTCTTCATCTAATTGCTCCTCACTCAGCTCCAATGTCTCTTCTTCGAACCTTCCGAGCTTATTTTCTCTCTGCTCCTCTTCAAAACTTATATCACTAACTGGTCCACCCTTTCTTGCTACTCCTAGAATTTCATAGCCCCCTAAGCCCTTAAACTGGGTAATTGTATTTTTTATGGCTTGTTCAATAGGAAGTACCTGGTAGATAGGACAATACGCGATACGTTCGACGATAAATACTGGATCTAGTGCATGGATAAGCACTCTCTTTGGAGAAGCTGCATAATCTGCGCCTGCTTCTAATAAACCCTCAAAATACGACTGACATGCTCCTGCGAATATAATCAAAGACTTGTTTGTAGAACGAGCTCTTCGTGCTTCTTGGACTGCTTCAATAAAATACTTCGAGTGTTTGTATTCATTTACATTGTTAATGTCTTTATAATTTTTATTTAACGAATCATGACCTGTAAGAACAAGTATATCTGGATTGTGCTTTTGTATCAGCTCTGCGACTTTTTTAGGTTGTTGTGGCTCTGGCACACTTTCCCCTACAGCTGGTACACCTAGTACTTCATAATACTTCATACAGAGATTCAGGTAAAACGTATCGCCATCGATATGCAGTACCTTCCCTGTCTTTTGAAGAATGGGCTTTCTCGTATCTTGCTGTGTTTTTTTCTCGGCTAAAATCTTCTTCACAGTCTCTTCTATCTTTTCCATTACATGACTTTCTTTTGTGGTGAATCGCATCCCTCCCGCTAATTCTAAATCTTCCATTGGTGCATCCGCTATAATTCTAAAGGATATTCCTTTTAACTTTACGACTCCATTAGGTTTAATGTCCATTACTCTGAATAAAACGTCTCTATCATATGAAATACGAACAACATAATCTCCGATCTGTATCATAAGGTCCTCCACTCATCGCTCTCTCTCTATTTTATTAGATGATATGGAAGTCCTATACCTTTATCTGTTCTTTTACGCTTCTTTTATGTACCTGTACCCTTTATATCTATCCGCACACTGGGCCATGTTGGCTCTCTCTGATGTAGCAATTCTTTTCTCTGACAAAGCCATGTTTTTTTCCGATGTTGTACTTTCACGAAATCTCTGTATCTATGTAATGGGATGATCACTCCCTTATTGTCTTTCTTATGCTGTGCCTCCTCACGATGCACTTCCTTATGCCATGCCTCGTTGCCCACTACCTGCTGTTCTCTACTTTGCTGCTCTGCCACTACCTGCATACTTACTTCCTGTACACTTGCTTCCTGTACACTTGCTCCCTCTATCTTATCAGGTTGTACTGCCTGTAGTTCTTCTTTTAAAGCTTGCACCTGATTCTTTTTATTGGTTGTAAGCTTACTTAGGAATCTTCCTATCTTCCCTACTATACTCATAATCCCCTCTACAATCTGTATCTTTTTCATCTCTATATCCCCTTTCACTCTGTCATTTGCATGACGTTGTTGTTGTGTGATTTGCTATGCACTCATGCTAACACAACTGTAAATACTTGGAAATATTAAAGCAAAAAATAAGACGTATCTGAAGGCTTAAACCCTTGATACGTCTCAAAAACTTTTTTCATTTTTTTGTTTTTTTAGCTCTCTTAAATCCCTTTTGAAGGCCTTCTACATTGACTTTAAGCAATCCAAGGAGCGATCATTTCACTTACTGCCGTCTTAATCATTGCCACTTTTTCATCTGCATCTTGGATACTTTCTCCTTTGACACCGATATAGAACTTAATCTTAGGTTCTGTACCAGATGGTCTAACACATACCCATGCAGCATCTGTTAGATTATAATAAAGTACATTTGACTTTGGTAAGCCTGTCTCCTCTGGTTTTTTGTAATCCTTACTTGCTACTACTTCGTATGTTCCGAACGCTTGTGGTTGTTCCATACGAAGGTTCTCCATGACGTTCTTGATTTTCTCTAACCCTTCGATACCTTTTAGCGTGATAGACTGTACTTCTTCCTTATAGTAACCGTATTTTTCATAAAGTGATACAAGCCCTTCGTAGAGCGTCTTTCCTTGTGCCTTATAGTAAGCTGCCATTTCACAGGCAAGCATACATGCTACGACTGCATCTTTATCACGTGCATAAGTCCCTGCGAGGCATCCATAACTTTCTTCAAAACCAAAAGCATACTGCTTCTCGCCACTTTCTTCAAACAAACGAATTTGCTCTCCGATGTATTTGAAGCCTGTAAGCACTTCCATGACTTCTGTCCCGTACGCTTCAGCCATTGGTCTAATCATCTCTGTAGTAACGATAGTCTTGATGACCACACTATTTGGTGCAAGTAAGCCTTGCTTTTGTTTTTGTGAAAGGACATACTCTGTAAGCATTGCGCCTAACATATTGCCTGTAAGTACGAGGTACTCCCCTTGTTCATTTCTTACGAGTACCCCTACGCGGTCAGCATCTGGGTCTGTCCCAAGAATGATATCTGCTTCTACTTCTTTTGCTAAATCAATGGCTAACTTAAAGGCATTGACGTCTTCTGGGTTTGGACTCTTTACAGTAGAGAAATTCCTATCTGGTGCTTCTTGTTCTTTAACCACATATACATGTTTGAAGCCTACTTCACTTAATACACGACGTACTGGTACATTTCCTGTGCCATGAATAGGTGTATAAACGATCTTAAAGTCATCTGCCATTTCTTTAATAAGCTCTGGGTTTAATACCTGTGCTTTAACTGCTTCAGTATACTTATCGTCTATCTCTTTACCTATAATAGTAAGTAAGCCTTTATCTCGTGCTTTTTCTTCTGACATTGTCTTAATAGTGGTAAAATCAGTAATTTTATTGACCTCTGTAATGATCATCTCATCAAAAGGCGCAATGACTTGTGCTCCGTCATTACCATATACTTTATAACCATTATACTCCGGTGGGTTGTGACTTGCAGTGATGACGATTCCCGCATCACACCCAAGTTCTCTCACTGTAAATGATAGCGCTGGTACTGGTCTTAGACTTTCAAATAAATAAGTATGTATGCCATTCGCCGCTAATACAAGTGCTGCTTCTTTGGCAAATACGTCTGACATATTTCTTGAATCATAAGCGATAGCTACCTTTGGAACTGCTATATCTTGTCCTATTATAAAGTTAGCAAGTCCTTGTGTCGCTTTACTTACGATGTATTTATTCATACGATTCGTCCCCGCACCGATTACCCCTCTAAGACCTGCAGTTCCAAATTCAAGTTCTGTGTAGAAACGATCTTCAATTTCCTTTTCTTGTGTAGCAATACCTCGCAATTCTTCTTTCGTTGCTTCATCAGCAAACGTTCCTTCTAACCATTCGTTATACTTTTCTCTATACCCCATCTTTACACTCCTTTACTACTTATCCATTTTTTTACATTAAAATTATATATCATATATTTTAAATTTTCAATAAAAAAGCACATTTAAGTGATACTTAAACGTGCTGATTGTTATTCATTTATTTTTGGAATGAGCATATAGAGATAACTATTTTGTGCATCACCATTGTCTAATATGATACTGGTCTCATAAGGTTCATAACCTTCTTTTTCTAAGATGACACGATATTCGCCCAATGGTAAAGTGGTACTATAAGGTGTCTTTCCTTTAGATTCCCCATCAATATAAACTTTAGCATCTCCTGGCTCTGTGGTGATATTCACTTTATAGCCCTCCACTGCCTGAGCATTGGTCCCCTCTGAGGTTCCCTCTTCTTCCGGTACCACTGCTAATGGTTGGAGCTGTACTTGAAGTTCCATCATAGGCTCTGTAAGTACGACTTGCTGTGTCCATGGCATATAGCCTTCTGCCTGTACCTCTACCGTGTGGGTACCCATCGGTAATTGAATGACTTCATCTTTCCCATAAAGTGTGCCATCAATTTGTACTGTATAGTGTAAACCTGCATTTTGCACACTCACACTTAAAGTTGTATATGCCTTTTGAAGGTCTTGTAAGCTTAAGATAATGGTCTTACCTGCTACCACATCAATCATCTCTGTCATCACTTCATAGCCTGGTAATTGAATGGTCACTTTATGCTGCCCTACGCTTACCGGGATAGGCTCCACCACACTTGCTATCGGTATTTGTCTATTGATATCTATCTCTAATACACCTTCTTGGATAGGGGTACCTTCTAACTGTAAGTAGCCTTGCTCCTCTAAGATACGCATACTATGAACTTGATTATCAATGCCCTTCATTTCAAGTATATCTTGATCTCCTACTTGGTAAATACTGATATTGTTACCTTCTTTATCAAGGACTACTGTATTGTCTGTATATTTATAGATATTGTCCCCAATGGCCATTACTTTATTGGGACGATCTAACTTGACGTTTTTCATATCCGTCTTCGTCCATGCTTGTATGGAATGGCTAACGCTTACAAGCTTTCCACTCTTCTGATCATAGCCTAACTTAACGATGTCACCTTCTCTGAGGTTTTCCTTTGGCATTGGCTTATCATAGGCATCTTTCACTTGTGTTGTATCTTGGATTTTTACTTGTACGCCTTGCTTTTTCTCGATGTTAAAAACAATCAGCGTATCCCCATTAAGCTCTTTAATAACCCCTAGTACATCTTGACTTGTCTGTGGATTAGGGAGCCCTGTCTGTTCTTGCCCTACTTGTGCATTCCCTACTGGTTCTTTATCTAAAACCCATCTAATCCCTATAAACATTGTAATCATAAGGGTAATGAGGCCCAGTACCGCTGTTATAATCATTGATTTTACAAATAATTTATTTCCTTTCACCTGAAATCTCCTTTGTATATCTTTGACTTCTTTCCCTCATTTTACTCTTTCTACAAGAGGACGTCAAATCTAGGCCTTACAAAATTTTCTCGATTTGTTTTGCTGCTCTAAGCTGCTCTTCTTTATACACAAGCATATTTTCCCACTTCATTTCAAACATACTATAATTATTTCTTCGCTTAGATGTCATGTATTTATGGCAAATGGATGCAAACTTTTCTGGGAATATAAGCATTGCTTTAAGTACCTTTATTTCCTCTTCAGATAAAGTATTAATGTTTGTATACTCTTGTACCAAATCATAAAGCAGCTGCATATTCCAATCATTTTTTTGCATCACTTTTGTCAGTACATTTGCTAAATCCAATAGTTGGATATTATAGCTACATGCATCAAGATGGGTTATAACATACTGCTTTTGGGCAATCTTAGATACTGCATGATACGTATACTCATTATGAATGACTGTGTGATTTTTTTTTGCCTTATCAATAAGTTTTTCTGCTATCTCTTTACTTATCAATTCTATAGCCATTTGTTCCAATTCTTCATAGACTTTATAATGCTCGGCAAACATCATTTCAAACTTAGATTTTTGGGAAATACCACTCATATTATTTTTCATTTTTTTAGTTTCTATATGGCGTTTTTGAAAGTACTCATAGATATTTTTCAATCCCGCATTTTCTATGTTGCGTTCACTAGAAGTAATGTTTTGTGCTGCCTTATGAAATCGTGCAAGTACACAAATCATCCCCCTTAAATCCACTTCTAACTTAAAATCAATCTCATCCATCGCTCGGTAACTCTGTAGCATGTATAATTTATCTTGCTGTTGCACATAAGGGCTTTGTTTTTTTGTAAGATAAATTTTCTCTATTTCATTAAATCCCTTTTGAATAAGTTGTTTATTTACCTCATATTCAAATGCGATTTGTTCTTTAGGCATGATTACTTTTCTAAGTAAATACTGCCCTTTATTGGTATCTAAATAATAGTTGCTACGATTATAGTACATCTTTTTGACTACCAAATCATATTGCGTAGCTAAATCATTATTGAACATTTTCATCTTTTCCCCCCTTTATGCCACCTTGGTCCATGTTTCATCCCTTTATGTATATGTTGTTGTCTACGAAAAAATATCTTTTTTATTTAGGTTTTGTATATTATTCGTTAATATTTATATGCTACAATGAGTACGATTAAATATTGTTTATATATCAGGAGTAAAAATATGTACAAAAAAAGCTGGCTTATTCCTATTGCCGTACTTCTTCTTTGTAGTATTGCAATGGTGTCTTATCAAAAGAATTCACAATCTGTGGCCTATGCCCAACCCCGTCAAATGGTAACGCCGCCTTCTATTCCATCAAAGCCTGCTGATGTCCTTAAAGTAGAACTTTCATGGTCTCATCAAACCTTCGTTTTCGAACGTACAGAAAGCTTATGGAATATAACGTCACCTGCACATACATCGGCAGACGGCTCAGCTATTTATGATATGATTACAGCCTTTGCCACACCAGGCAACTTAACCTTTATCGCATACGCTCCTGAAGATTTAGCTGCTTACGGTATTCATGATTATTCCATGCAAATTACCTTTTATGATATAAATAACGTGCAGTATAAGCTCATTCAGGGTAATCAAACCGCTGATGGTTCTTATTATACCTACAGTCCAATGAATGATTGCATTTATACAGTACCTGAAAAAATCGCCCTTTTGATTTCGAAGGACTTAACCCACTGGTTCAACAAAAACTATGCCCATTTCAATCCACAAACGACAAAAAAAATCCTCATGACTTCTAACACTGAAAACCATGAGATAGTAGCTTCTCGTATTCATGATACAGTACGTTTTTCTTCCTCTACTTTATCTGACCAAGAAGTCACACAGATGATTGGATTCTTATCAACCACTCGAGCGGCATCTTTTATTGATTCTAACGTCTCTGACGTTGTCGCTACAAACTACGGTTTTGATGAAACCGCACTACATATTGTGATTGAAGAAAATGAAGGTCAACGCACGGAGTTTGCCATTAGTAAAGCGAGCACCTCGCCAAATATACTTTATGTCCTAGCTTCCCCTCACAAGACCCTTCTAACCATTCCAAATATCCAGGCAAAAAGATAAGGCCCTTATACAAGGACCTTATTTTTTTGCTTCTATATAGGCTAATAGCTCTTCTTTTGTATTTTTATCAGGATGCTTCATCACATAGGTTAAAGTACGTTCTAACCATTCTCCTATTTCTTTTCCCCTAGGAACGCCTCGCTCCATCAAGTCTTTGCCATCTATGGCAAGCATCTTTAAATTGTAACACTCATTATTTTCTATGATTCGTGCTTTCATTTCTCCAATAGCTTGAAGGGTCTTTAACTTCTCTTCCCACTTATCTGGATTTTGTGCGTAAGCATCTGCTTTGCACACTTGAAGTAACTGATCAAACAATGTAGGTCCCATCACTTTAAGTAATTCCTTAATGCGAATAGGCGTGATGCGTCCTTGAATATGGAAATCATGGTACGCTACTAATGTACTCACGTCATTAATCGTCTGATTATCGAAACGTAAGTCTTTCAGTATCTTCTTCGCGATATCCATCCCGCGCTTCGGATGATTATAAAAATGGTCAATGCCCTTCGCATCCGTAGTACGTACCAAAGGCTTGGCGATATCATGTAATAGCATAGTCAGGCGTAACACCAGGTCTTTTGGTGTATGTGCCATAGCCACTAAGCTGTGCTGTGCCACATGATAGATGTGATAAGGATGATTCTGCGGTGTGGTATAAGCGGGTATAAACTCTGGAATGATATATTCCAACAATTGCAGTTCATACAGTGTATCGATATAACTCACACGGTCAGACATACAAATTTTCACGAATTCATCACGTATACGTTCTTTACTAATATTGGCTAGAAGTGGTCTACACACCTTAATACCTTCTATAGTGTTGGCATCAATCTCAAACCCTAACTGTGCCGCGAAACGTACGGCACGCAAGATACGGAGTGCATCTTCTGTGAATCTTTCTTTTGCATCCCGTACAGATTTGATACAGTGTGCCTCTATGTGCTTCTGCCCATTATAAGGGTCTACGAATCCCCTTACTGGGTGATAAGCAATGGCATTCATTGTAAAATATAATTATATTTATTTTTGTTCAACTCATATTTTCGCCTTATTTTATATACGTTTATATATGTTTATCTTATAAAAATCGAGTTGAACAAAAAAAGCCTTGAGTTTTTAGGCGAAATGAATATAATTATAAT
>JBOGBZ010000200.1:0-16809 GCA_051656485.1 Cellulosilyticaceae bacterium | reverse complement strand
ATTCTTGTGAATACACATGGTACAGGTGTGGTAAGTGATGAGCGCCTTGCAGAGCTTGTACAAGAGCACTTCGACCTTCGTCCAGCAGGTATCATCAAAATGCTAGACCTTAGAAGACCTATCTACAAGCAAACAGCAGCATATGGTCACTTTGGTAGAGAAGATGTATGCTTACCATGGGAGCAAACAGATAAGGTAGAAGTACTAAGAAACGCAATTGGATAAATAAAAGTAAACTAGCTTATACTTTAGGGGATGAGCTAGTTTTTTTGCGAGAGAATATAAGGGGGGATAGGGCACGAGAGTTAGGTGTATAGCGTTACAGAGTGGTTTAACAATTGGCAAATTTATAGTATAATAAAAGCAATAAGACATAGGATGACTAACTTATGAGGAGAGAAAATGACAAGAATAGAGATCAATAAGAGGACCAGGAAGAAGTATAAGCTAGCCACAGAACCTAAAGTTAATATGATGTATAAGGTACTACTTATTTTGCCTATCAGTATGCTTTTGTTTGCCTTTGTGTGTAATACACCGATGGAGATTCTAGAGGGACTTGTAAAGATTCATGAAGCGACGGATGTACTGATTACAGATTACTTACAAGTAGCAAATACAGGTGCAGCTTTTATGAATGCAGCACTTGTGATGATTATCAATCTTGTATTGTTATATTGTTTGAAATTAAAGCCTAACGGAGTAATTATCTCTGCACTTTTTCTGCTGGGTGGTTTTGCTTTTATGGGTAAAAACCTCTGGAATATATGGCCTTTTTATCTAGGAGGCTATGCCTATAGTAGATACCATAACATTCCTTATAAAAATATCATTGTTATTAATATGCTTTCGACTGCACTGAGTCCACTGAGTAGTTTTGTGACACAAGCAGTAGATACAAGTCCGTTATTATCCTTCGCACTTACAGCAATTATTAGTGGCTTTGTAGGTTTTATCATGCCAACGATTTCAGCACATATCATTGGAACACATATGGGGTATAGCCTATATAATATGGGTACAGCGACAGGGTTTGTAGGCATTGTCCTTTATAGTATTATGTCAGGCTTAGGACTAGAAAGTGAACGCAGTAGTAATTTTTACGCGGTCAAAGATGTGAAAGTTTATGCCTTTTTTATTCTGTTTAGTCTTGCGCTTATAGGCATTGGGTATTATTTTAATAATAGGAGTTTTAAAGGATATCGGAAGGTTATCAAGCATACGGGGCGATTGGTAACGGATATCATTAAGCAGGATGGCTTTGGTCTGAGTTTGATTAATATGGGGCTACTAGGCATTTTGTGTATCATCTATATAGAAGCAGTAGGTGGTGTGCTAAATGGACCGGTCATTGCGGCGATGCTTACAGTCATAGGCTTTGGTGGGTTTGGTAAGCATCCGAGAAATGTAACGCCTATTATACTGGGGGTTACACTAGGTATGATTTTTATGGGAAAAGAAGGTAGCACTACGATCCTTATTATATCAGCACTGTTTGGAACGACATTAGCACCGATAGCTGGGGAGTATGGTGTTTTATGGGGAATGCTCGCGGGGATGATTCACTCGGCGTTAGTATTAAATATTGGCGATATCCATGGTGGTATCGTACTTTATAATAATGGTTTATCTGGCGGTATTATAGCGATGCTCCTTATACCGTTAATTGATGCATTTAAAAGGGAGAAACACAATGAGACATGAGTATAAAAAAGTATCTCGTATTGTAGATGAGCTAACGACGTTTTTTTTAGAACATCGTGCAAAAGAGATTAGCTTAAATATAGAAATGAAAGATGAGCAAGAAGTGATCACTATTAAGGCGTGTCCGATTGATCATATGAAGAAGGTCATTGATAATTTACAGCGTATGCTTAGTAATCCACGTGAAAGTGAAATGGAAGAGTATTTTTGGGAATTGGCAGGAGAGTGTGATTACTCCAGTGAGTCATGTGAACTGAGCTTGGTAGGGTCTATGATTGATAGTGCCAGTATTGATTATGATGATGAGCAGATCTGCTTAGAACTCATACGTCGTAGATAAATAAGGTTAATAAAAGACGAAGGAAATGGTGAGTAGGTGTGGAACAGCAGATTGTCATTGAGGGCATCATAGAGGATATTATTTATCAAAATGAAGAAAATGGTTATACGGTATGTACAGTAGACTATGACGGTGAGGAACTTTCCTGTGTAGGTGCGATGCCAGGCATCCATCCGGGAGAAGAAGTACGTGTCGTTGGAAGTTTTGTGGTGCATCCTGTATATGGAAAGCAACTTAAGGTCAATACTTATGAAAAGAGTATTCCAAAGACTGTGCAAGGAATTGAGCGTTATCTTTCATCGGGGGCTATTAAAGGCATCGGACCGAAGACGGCGAAGAAGATCGTGAAGCACTTTGGCTTGGACACTTTTAAGATTATAGAGAATGAACCATTAGTGCTTGCGCAGATTCAGGGGATTACGGAGAAGAAGGCTTTAGAGATTAGTGAAGTCTTCCATGCACAACATGAGTTACGTACAGCGATGATGGTACTTCAAGAGTACGGTATCACAGCGACATATGCCATTAAGATCTATAAAAAGTATCGTGATAAGACAGTGGAAGTCATCAAGTCTAATCCTTATAAACTAGCAGAGGATATCTTAGGTATAGGGTTTAAGAAAGCAGATGAGATTGCGACACAGATAGGAATCTCTAGAGAAGACCCACAGCGTATTAAGACAGGCGTTATTTATTTGCTAAACTACTTTTCATTAAGTGGCCACACCTATATGCCAAAGGAGAAGCTTCTTATAGAAGGGAGACAACTGCTAGGTGTAGATGAAATCCTGCTTGAGAATGCTGTGCTGGAACTTAGTATTGGGAAGCAGATCATTACGAAGAACTATGCAGAAGGACCTTGTGTCTTTATGAGCTACCTTTATAACAATGAGCAGAGTATCGCAAGGAAGCTCATCGACCTTGGGGCACTTTATGAACCGAAATTGACCATGGATTTTGAAAAGGAGATTGCTCAGACAGAGAAGGAACTAGAGATTACTTTGGTAGAAGAGCAAAAAGAAGCGGTGCGTCATGTGCTCAGTCACGGTGTTACAGTCGTGACAGGTGGACCGGGTACAGGTAAGACGACGACCATCAACGCCATCTTGCATATGCTTGAAAAGAATGGTGAAGAAGTACTGCTAGCAGCGCCTACAGGACGAGCAGCTAAGCGTATGAGTGAAGCGACCAGTCATCCAGCTCAGACGATTCACCGCTTACTTGAGATAGGCTATCTAAAGGAAGAAAGTACCAGACAGATGTTTAATCGTAATGAAGAGAATCCACTAGAAGCAGATGTCATCGTCATTGATGAGATGTCCATGGTGGATGTGACCTTGATGTACAGCTTGCTACGTGCAGTGGTAGAAGGGCAGCGACTGATTCTTATAGGTGATGCTGACCAGTTACCATCAGTAGGTGCGGGTAATGTACTGAAAGACATTATAAAAAGTGAGCGTATACCAGTGGTTAAGCTTACACAGATTTTTAGACAAGCAAGTAAAAGTGATATCGTTATGAATGCCCATCGCATCAACAAAGGGCAGTATCCAGAGATGAATGGGGAGGGTACAGACTTCTTCTTCCAAAATCGGAGTATGCAGGAGCAGGTGGTAGAAACAGTAGTTTCTATGATTACAACACGCATTCCTAAGTTTACCCCAGTAGATAAAATTCGCGATATTCAGGTGCTTGTGCCGATGCGAAAAGGTTTACTAGGTGTTCATGAGTTAAATACTGCACTTCAAAAGGCGTTGAATCCACCGACACTCCTTAAGATGGAGAAGGAATATAGAGGGATGATCTTCCGCGTAGGCGATAAGGTCATGCAAATTAAGAATAACTATAATACACCATGGAAACTTTATGCACCGACATCAGGCATGCCAGTAGATGAAGGAGTAGGGGTATTCAATGGGGATAGTGGTATCGTAACGGCGATTGACCTACAAAGAGAAATACTTACAGTCACTTTCGAGGACCAGAAGACAGTGGAGTATGAGTTTTCACAGCTGGATGAGTTAGAGCTTGCCTATGCCATTACCATTCATAAATCCCAAGGAAGTGAGTATCCTGTAGTCGTACTACCGATTCATAGCGGGCCACCGATGCTTCTAAGTCGTAACCTTCTTTATACTGCGGTTACACGTGCGAAAAAAATGGTAGTAGGTGTAGGTCTTAAAGAGACGTTGAATCGTATGGTAGATAACAATAAAGAATTAGAACGTTACTCTAGTTTGGGGTATCATTTGCAAAAACTCATCTAATCATTTGAGAAAAGAAAGGTGGTCTTATGACAGGCCAAGAATTTATGCAGTGGCTATATCCAGATAAATGCATCATATGTGGCAAGCTCCTTGAACGCCCGCAGAAAGAAAAAGCGGTGTATACCTGTGTGGCTTGTGAAAGCTATCTTGATGAAGTGAAGAAATGCCCAAGGTGTGGCAGACCTTATGTGATTCAAGATACGTGTACCTACTGTCATGAGATACCAGAGAAAATAACGGCTATTCGAGGACTGTTTCCTTATGTAGATGCATATAAAGAAAGTATACTACGGTGGAAATACAGAGGGATTCGTAAGTATGCTAGAGGCTATGCAGAATTGATAGTGAGCCAGATTCTTGAGAAAGAAAAATTTGAGATAGAGTGTCTCATACCGATACCGATAGCACCCAATCGCTATGGACAACGTGGCTTTAATCAAGCAGAGGATTTAGCGCAGGCGATTAGTGAGCAGACAGGAATTCCGGTACTTTCGGTGCTGGAGCGAACCCATGGTACCAAACCACAATCAGCCTGTACGAAGGAAGAAAGACGCCAAAATATTCGAGGAACAGTTAAAATAATACAAGAAATGCCAAAGAAATATCCTTTAAAAGTCGCATTTATTGACGATATATATACTACAGGGAGCACTGTGCTAGAATGCATTAAGGTGCTTCATCAAGCACAGTGGTATCCATCAGAGATTTATATATTTACTGTAGGGATAGCCATTTAAAGGTCAACAACAAAGGGGGCACGAAGATGGAAGTAAAGACATGTCGACGATGCAATAAGATGTTTCAGTATATAGGTGGGAAGCCTATATGTCCGAGATGTAAGAAAAAAGAAGAAGAACTTTTCCAAGTAGTGAAAGCGTACTTACGAGAAAATGTAGGAGCTACCATGGAAGAGGTCAGTGAAGCAACAGGTGCAACACTTGGCATGATTCAAGGCTTCTTAAGAGAAGGACGCTTAGAGGTGACACCAGATTCACCAATCGCACTCACTTGTGAGCAGTGTGGTGCAAAGATTCGTACAGGACGCTTCTGTGATAAGTGTAAGAATCACTTAAGTAATAGCCTGCAAGATGCAGCGAATTCTATGAAACCAACAGTTACAAAAGAAGCAAAAGAGAAAGAACGTATGCGTTTTTTAGATTCACTTAATAAATAAAAATAAAAAATCGAGAGGCCTGTTGCATAAGCAATGGGTCTTTTACTATAAAGTAAGCGTGTAAAAAGACGATATACTGTATAGACTATAGAGAGAAAAAATAAGGAGGGGAGTACCATGCGTATTCAAAATATCCAAAGTATCACACAAGCTTACGGCATGCAAAACCAAGGAGTGGGTTATGTGAAGAAAGAAGAGAAGAATGATGAAGTAAAGTTTTCGCAAGTAGCTAAGGATTATAATTATGCGTATAAACTTGCTAAGCAGACACCGGATGTAAGAACGGTGAAAGTACAAGACATTCAGGCACGTATTGAAGCAGGCACTTATACAATTGATGCGAAAAAAGTGAGCGAAAAAATCATCGAGCATATAGATATCAAAGGCTAAGGAGGGAAATATGGCAGGTATTATCTACGACTTAATTGATGTATTAGCCGAGCAGAAAGAATGTTACGAGGGTTTAGTAACCCTCGCTACATATAAAACAGAAGCAGTAACCAATAAAAATATAGATTTATTGACACAAGTGGTAGAAAGAGAAGAGGCCTTTATTGGGAGAGTGCAGCTTCTAGATGGACGTCGTGAAACACTACTAAAAGACATCGCCCTTGTGACAGGGATGCAGTATGAGACCATAACCATTACTGCACTTATAGAAAAGATGGGTAAAGACCTAGAAGTAAGTACAAGGCTTACAGAGATAAGAGAAGGTTTACTTCATCAAATGGCACTACTTAAAAAACAAAATGATTTAAATAAGCAAATACTAGAGCATTCCATGGAATACGTAGAGTTTACTGTAAATGCCATCAAAACGACGAGGCTTACAGAGACGCGAGCGAATTATATTAAACCAGGAGAAGAAAGTGTCGAGCGTACACGAAGCTTCTTTGATCAAAAACAGTAAAGGAGGAGTATATGTCATCAATAGCTAGTTTAGGACGCATGGTATCAGGCCTTACTGCTAGCCAGATAGGGCTACAAGTAACGGGGCACAATTTATCCAACCTTAATACACCGGGCTACACAAGGCAGCAAGTACTGCAGCATGATAGTGGTTATTTAAATGTTGGAAATAATGGACAACTTCAAAAGGTTGGCTTGGGCGTTAGTATTACTCAAATTAGACAAGTAAGAGATGTCTTTTTAGATAAGCGCTTCCGTACAGAATCATCTGTACTCAACTTTTATCAGACAAAACAAGACGGTATTAATGAGATAGAGGCCATCCTAGATGAGCCACATGGTGAGACATTAAGTGGGATTATGGAAGACTTCTGGAAGCAAGCACAAAAGCTTTCAACCAATCCTTCAGGGGTAGAAGAACGTTTAGCATTCATCCAGACAGCAGATGTACTGGCGAAGCGTGCCAATCAAATTATGCAAGGGCTTAATGATTACCAGTATCATACCAATGAAGAAATCAAAAAGACAGTACATAGGATAAACCAAATCACAAAAGACATTAAAAGTATCAATGATGTGATTCAAAAGGCTGAAGTTAATGGCGATGAAGCCAATGATTACCGTGATCAGAGGAACCTTTTGCTTGATGAGTTATCACAGTATATAGACATCGACTACAAAGAGATGCCAGATGGTAGCGTCATCGTTAATAGCCAAGGGAGAACACTGGTAGACGGACCTTTTGTGACACAGATTGATTTAGCATTAGATCCAAAAGGGAATGGTTTCGTAAACCCTGTATGGGGAGATACGAGAGAACCACTCTTTAAGCTAAATAATGAGGTAAATGCTACATCAGGTGGTGATAACGGCAAGCTTCAGTCACTACTCATCGTAAGAGGAAACTGTGTTGGTGGTGTGGATACAGACTGGAAAGAGATAGCTCTTAATGATAATAAAAGCGTAGATTATGATGGCAATAGCTACATGATTCCAAAGGCACAGAAGCAGCTGGCAGAACTTGTTGACCGTATGATGGATATGGTCAATGACGTCTTAGATGGTGGCGGCATCAATGGCGGTGTAGGGATACCAGTATTTGTACCAAAACCAGGAAATGGAATTTTAAGTCAATCACAGATTAGTAACTTATCTAAGACCAGTATCAATGTGTTAAAGGATTTACCAAAGGCACTTGTAGGGCCAGCAGGAGAAGGAAGAGCTGAGTACACAGAGCTTATAGCAGCACAAAAAGATACAATGGATGCTTATGAGGCTTATCTTGAAACAGGCAGTGAAGGTGATAAAAAGGTATATGAGGATGTACTCAAGGTACTCGAAGAAAAGAAAGAAGCTTATACAACAGCGATTAAAGATGTAAAACCTGAGGAATTAGTAGAGGACACTACACTTAGTGCTACTAGACAAATTGAGCAAGAGCGCATTGCAAAGTACAAAGCAGCTTTTAATGGAAGTAATATGCAAGTGAATCCAGAGCTTCTAAGTGATGGAGGCTATAATCATCTTGGGACAGTCGGCAAAGACCCTTCTAATATAGGGGATAATAGCAAAGTAACAGAACTACTTGGAGCATGGTCGGAATCACGTGATTGGCCAGTAGATGCAGATGGCAATCCTATTACAGATGCAACAGCACCTAAATACAAGAAAGCAAGCTTTATGGACTGCTATGCAGAGTTTGTATCAGATATTGGTAGAGAAGGCTTCCAGTACCAAGGTAAAGTAGGAGAGAAGTATACCATCGTGAATAATGCGACGAATGAGCGCTTATCCATGGGTGGAGTATCTCAGGATGAAGAGCTCACCAATATGCTAAAGTATCAGTATGCGTACAATGCTTCATCACGTATGATTAATGTACTTGATGGTATGATGGATACTATCATCAATAGAATTTAGGAGGGATGCGAAGATGGCTTCATCATCATTTTTTGAACTTAATGTCGCAATGTCAGGACTCTTTGCAGCTCAAAGAGGACTAAGCGTTACAGGAAATAATATCACCAATGCCACGACTCCAGGCTATTCAAGACAAGTGCTTGAGCAGAAAGCCTCATTTCCGATGTCA
This sequence comes from Cellulosilyticaceae bacterium, assembly GCA_051656485.1. Classification (GTDB taxonomy): domain Bacteria; phylum Bacillota; class Clostridia; order Lachnospirales; family Cellulosilyticaceae; genus JBOFDK01. The sequence goes on along the minus strand of JBOGBZ010000200.1, from coordinate 8,326 downwards.
GGGCATGGGGTTGGTATGGTGGGAACAGGGGTAGACACCATACAAGTAAGCCGTGTGAGAAACTCTTACTTAGATAGTAAGCTATGGGCTCAGAATGATAGCCTAGGAGAATACCGTGTGAAAGCACAGCAAAATGCACTGGTAGAAAGCGTCTTTGGTGAACCAAGTGATGCAGGCTTTACCAAAGTATTTAACGATATGTATAAGGCGATAGACGATCTTTCTAAACTCCCATCAGAAGGGGAACGTAAGGAAGCACTACGCCAGATGCTCAATAGCTTTACCAAGTACTATAATTCAGGTAGTCAAAGCCTTTCAGACTTCCAAAAAGACCTTAATTTTGAAGTAGGGGCAATGGTTGGTGAAATCAATATGCTTGCTACACGTATTCAAAGTCTGAATAAGCAAATCTATCAAGCAGAGATGTACGGCGATGTGGCAAATACACTGCGTGATGAGCGCGAACTTTGTGTCGATAGACTGTCTGAGCTTATCAATGTAGAAGCGCAAGAAATAGAGTATACTGCACCAGATGGACGTAAGGAACTACGTTATCAAGTAAAGGTCAATGGACAAAGTCTTGTAGACCACTTTGATGCCAGATTTTTAGAAGTTGAATCGAGAAATGGAGAACCTATAAGCAAGGATAATCCAAATGGTAAGAGAAATCCAGAAGATGTAGAAGGTCTTTATAATATCAAGTGGGAAGATGGACTAGATTTCGAAATGTATGGCGATTTATCAGGTGAACTACGTGGTGCATTAGACATGCGTGATGGTTCAGGTACAGATAAAGATGATGCTACTAAGCCTAATACTTATAGAGGGATACCATATTACATCAAAAAGATGGATCAGTTCGTCACAGGCTTTGCAGAAGAAATGAATAAGATTTATAACCAAGGGGCAGATGGTCAACCACTGACGAATGCAGATGGTAGTCCGAAGTATGTATTATTTGTAGGAAAGACTGCTAAGGACTTTGCACTGAATCCAGAGATTCTAAACGGCACGCAGGATATACGTACCAACTTTGAGTATGAGCCACCAAATGATAATCCTAATGAAAGCAACAACGACTTGCTTTTAGCTCTTTTAGGAACGAAAAGTGATAACCATATGTTCAAAGAAGGGGATCCAAAAGATTTCATGATCTCGATGTTTAGTGAACTAGGTATCAATGCCAAAGAAGCGAAGATGTATCAGACTAGCCAGACAAACATCACCAACGTTATCAAGAACCAACGTATGTCTGTATCACAAGTAGATACAAACGAAGAATTTATGAATCTTGTCAAATACAATCAAGCATACCAAGTAGCAGCAAAGCTCATTACCACCATGGACGGTATTTATGAGACGACTATATTTAAGCTAGGTAGCTGGTAAAAGAAAAGGAGGCTAGACAATGCGCGTAACTAATGGAATGATGCAAAATAACTCACTCAGTGCCCTCTATACAAATATGGGACGTATGGATAAGTTATTTTATCAAATGAATACATTAAAAAAGATCCAAAGACCATCTGATGACCCTATCATAGCAGGCCGTAGTTTAAAACTTCGACTCAACGTCATGGAAGCAGAGCAATATGCCAATAATGTCGACGAAGCCACATCATGGATGAGTGTCACAGAAGCAGCACTCAAGAATACCACAGAGATTATCAAGACCATCCGTGAGAAGTGTAACTACGCAGCCAATGGTACACACACACCAGAAGATAGACAAAAGATCGTGGATGAGATTGAGCAACTAGCAGAACAATTGAAACAAGAAGCGAATGTGACCTATGCAGGGAGATACGTATTCTCAGGCTATAAGACAGACCAACCAGTATTCTTGGATAAAGATACAAGCTTAGGAGAGAACCTTGACCTTTTACAAGACCTTCATATCAAAGGTGAGGCTACATTGACCAATGGAAGTATACTGAAGGCTGGAACTGTTTTTGAAAAAGGGACTGTATTTGAAGCAGATATAAAACTAAATGGTAAGACTTATAAAGCCGGTGAAGCTCTAGTAGAAGATGTGAAACTGAATGGAGATTTACCTATAACAACTGATGTTAGCTTTAATGGGACAGCAGTTGTTAAGGGGCCAGAGAGAGATCCTAAAACTGGAGAAATTATGAAAGATCCAGCAGGTAATCCTGTAAAAGGTTCTACATTGGCAGGAGGTAAAGATACTGATGGTAAAGCGATAGGAAGCAAGTTGCCAAAAGGGACATTGAACCCAAAAGTATTTGGCTATGTAGAAGGTCAGGATATAGAGTATGAGATAGGAACTAATAATACGATAGCAGTCAATATTACAGGAATGCCAGATATGGTGAGTAAGATGATGGGGAATATCGAGGAAATGCTTACTCAACTCAAAGATCCAAATAAAACAGATGCAGAACTAAACACTATCTTTACGGATATGATAGGTGAGATGGATGACCGCCTAGCAGAGACTTCTAAGATGGAATCAGAACTAGGTGCCAAGCAAAATCGCCTTGAGTACACCCAAGAGCGTCTCAATGATGATAAGACTAACTTTACAGAGCTTCTCTCAAATACAGAGAATGTAGACCTAGAAGAAGTGTATGTAGAGTTTAATACACAGTACATGGTGTACCAAAGTGCACTCCAAGCAACATCAAAAATAGTGATGAACTCACTAGCAGATTTTTTAAGATAATTATAGATAGAAAAAGGTGGGGATTTATATGAATGAATCAATACAACAAGAAAACATTATTATATTTAAAGAAGGGATACCAGGATTCGAACATCTCACAAAGTTTGTACTGATAGAAGAAGGCGATGGGGTCTTCTTCTACCTCCAATCAGTAGAAGAATCAAGTATACTCTTCCCTGTCATCAATCCACACCTTATCAAAGTAGATTATGCACCACACATCCAGGAGCGCTATTTTGACAAGTTAGGTGGAGGAGAAAGTGAGGCATTCGTACTTTACACTATAGCAACACTTCGTGAACCAGTAGGAGAAAGCACAGTTAATCTTCAAGCACCGCTACTTATCCATGTGGAAAGACGTATGGGAATTCAAGTGATTGCAGAAGATAAGACTTATCATACACGCCACAAAATAGCGGACCTTATGGCAGAAAGGAGTGCATCAATGTGCTAGCATTAACAAGAAAAAAAGATGAAGCCATTATCATAGATGGCAAAATTAAAATCCAAGTACTAGATGTTATTGATGGAAAAGTCAAATTAGGTATCGAAGCACCAAGGGAGATGAGTATCCATCGAGAAGAAGTCTATATAGAGATTCAAGAGAGTAACAAAGTTTCCACAACGACTAACAAAGAGGCACTCAAGGTACTGACAGCACTGATTAAAAATACCAATCAATAAAAATGCATACAGGGGAGATGATGCGATGGAAATCGGAAATGTCATAGCAAATAACCAGCCACAAGTAAGGCCAGTAGAAGTAAGCACACCATCAAACAAGAATAATAGCCAAAGTAGTGAAGGTTCAAGTAATCAAAATATATTTGAAAAGATGAAGACTAATCCCGCATATGAGCCTACAATTCAAGAAGAAGTCGTTATCAAAGCGATAGAGACAGCGAATAAGAAAGTAAGTGGAGGACCAAGAGAGTTTTCCTATGCTATCCATGAAAAGACAAAAGAAATTATGGTCAAAGTCATCGATAGTGAAACAAAAGAGATTATCAAAGAAATCCCACCAGAGAAGATACTAGATATGGTAGCCAATATGTGGGAAGCGGCAGGATTGTTTGTAGACGAAAAAAGGTAGAAAAAATTAAAAATATTTGTCACAGCTATAAAGTCATGCAGTTGCATGACGATATATATAGTGAAAACAAAAAAGTTAAATGGCCAAATAACTTTTGAAAAAAATAAGGCAAGGATGCCGACACATTCAAGGAGGAATGAATTATGATTATTAACCACAATATGCAAGCTATGAACTCACACAGACAACTTGGTGTTAATTCAAATAATGCAGCAAAATCTATGGAGAAACTTTCTTCAGGTATGAGAATTAACCGTGCTGGTGATGATGCAGCAGGTCTTTCAATCTCAGAAAAAATGAGAGGACAGATCAGAGGTCTTAACCAAGCTTCAAGAAACTCACAAGATGCTATCTCTATGATTCAAACAGCAGAGGGTGCACTAGATGAAGTACACTCAATTGCAAATCGTATGAGAGAACTTGCGGTACAATCTGCATCAGATACAAACGTTACAGCAGACCGTAAAGCTCTTGATGATGAGTTCCAAGAATTAGCAAAAGAAATTAGTCGTATTAAAGACAATACAGAGTTCAATACACAAAACCTTTTAGATGGTAGTGCAGGTGCAGGTGCTGATGGTAAATTAAAAATCCAAGTTGGTGCTAATAGCACACAAACAATGGATTTAGACTTAAGTACGAAAGGTGTTGACTTAACAGATATTGAAACTGAATTAGCTAAATTAGATGTAACAGACCAAGCTAAGTCAGAGGCAGCTATAGCGGCACTAGACACACAAATTGCATCTATTTCAAGTGGTCGTTCATACCTTGGTGCTCAACAAAATAGACTTGAGCATACAATCAAGAACCTGAACAATGCTGCTGAGAATACTCAAGCTGCAGAATCACGTATTCGTGATGTAGACATGGCTAAAGAAATGATGGAAATGACTAAGAATAATATTCTTAATCAAGCAGCTCAATCTATGCTTGCTCAAGCTAACCAAAATCCACAACAAGTACTTCAATTATTAAGATAATTTAAGTCATAGAAGGCTGGGTACTTTGTTACCTAGCCTTTTCTATACATTAAAGAATAGATAAATAAAGGAGTAAACATGATGACAGGAAAAATTAATCTTATCCAACCAGCATATTATGACACATTTGAATGTATAGGGAATGCATGCCAAAATAACTGTTGTCATGGATGGCGTATTACAATAGACGAAAAAACTTATAAAAAGTATAAGAAAATTAAGCACCCTGACTTAGTAAAACCATTTAAAGAGGGATTAAAGCGTATCCGTAATAATACAACCCAAAATGCATATGGACAATTCAAATTAGTAGATGGCAAATGTCCATTACTCAATGAACAGGGGCTTTGTAATATTTATATCCACGTAGGAAGTGACTATATGTGTACCACGTGTAAGCAGTTTCCAAGGCAGTATGTTAAGTGTGGTGATTCTTACACTGCAAGTATGAGTTTAGCTTGTGAAGAGGTAGCAAGGCTACTTTTTGAGAATGAAGAGCCATTAGCATTTAAAGAGGTACAAGAATCATTAGACTTAAACGCACTTGCAATGAGTAAGATAGGCATACAAAGTTATTTCTTAGAATTAAGGAGTGTATATATCACCATTCTGCAAAATAGGCACTATAGCATCCAAGAGAGACTTCTTATACTGGGGATGTTATGTGAACAATTGGATGAGTCAGATCGTGAAGATATTCCGAATGTATTAGGCGCATTCTTAGATGCTTTGGAAGATATGAGCCTGAGAGGTACGCTACAAGAGATTCAATTGAGAGAAGATTTGCAACACGCTTCTTATAAACAAATGATGCTATACAGTATAGAGCAACGTAAGGCGTTGGGGAAAATAGGGGTTCATGTAGCGCGTGCGTTAGTAGGGCTAGCACTAGATGACACTTATGGGGTAGCAGAAGCATTAGTGCATCAAGAGAATCGAAAGTTCAATGGGTTTCTAGAAAAATACAGTTATGTGATGGAGCACTATCTTGTCAATTTGTTAGTAGATGGTGGAGTATACTTTGCGGATAGTCATTTGCAGACATTTTATCATTTGATCATACGTTATACTTATCTGAAGATGTTCCTAGCAGGCTATGAGGAAGAAGAACAGACAAAAGCATTGGCTACAGAACTAATTGTAGATATAGAACGTAATATGGGGCACTCTGATATATTTAAAAAATCAGTAGAGGCAATACTTAAGAGTGATACGTTAACTTTAGAGAATGCTATGTATTTAATCATGAGTTAGGAGGATGGGGTATGAGAACAACCAATATTAGATTTACAGGAATGGCATCAGGATTAGACACAGAGAGTATGGTGCAAGCATTGACAATGCCATATAAAATGAAGGTGGATACGAGTAAGCAACAAAAAATGTTACTGGAGATGCAAAAGGATAAATACAAGGAAATTAGTAACTCTATTAGAAATTTTACAGATAAATGGGCTGGGAATGTACGTTTAACAGGAAGTTTCAATAAGTCCAAAGTCACTGTATCAGATACAAGTAAGGTAGAGGTAAATACCTCTAATGTAAATGGTAGTTTTACTATTGATGAAGTAACTAAAATGGCGAAGTCAGCAAGTTTACAGACAACAAGTGTTGGGAAAACCAAAGATAAGACAATGGGTGACTTAGGAATAACTTTTGAGGAAGGTAAGGAAATCATCCTCAAAGTAAGTGACTCGGTAGATGAAGCAGGTAAGCCAATCATAAAAGAAATTAAGTTAACACAAGATATGACAATTGAAGGACTGGAAAGAGAACTTAAGAATAACTTGACCAATAGTAATGTAAGTTTTGACAATAATGCCAAAGGATTCTTTATTAGTAGCAAAAAGACAGGTGCATCTCAGAAGATAGATATAGTTGCAGCAGAGCGAGCTAATGGAGTAGATGCTGAGAAGGTTGGTATATTAACACAACTAGGGCTAGGAACTGGTAAGGCACAAGGTGAAAATTTAGAAATGAAGTTTAATGGTATGAGCATTACTTCAGAGACTAATACAGTGACAGTGAATGGCATAGAGATTAAGGTAAAAGATACCTTTACAAATGCTAATGCAGTGCAAATTAACTCAGAAGCTGATAATGATGCGATATTTAACTATGTAAAAGAATTTATCACGGAGTATAATAAACTTGTAACAGATTTAAATAAAATGATTAGTGTAAAACCGAATAAAGATTACAAACCATTGCTCGAGGAGCAGAAGGCAGAAATGTCAGAAACAGATATTGAACAATGGAATAAGAAAATCGAAGAAAGCCTTATGTCTAACAATAAAACAGTGGAGAAGATACTGGGGGATATGAGAGGGATTATGGGGAGTATAGTAGACGGCTTGGGTGTTACAAGTCTCCATGAGATTGGTATCAGTACGGGGAGTTGGAAAGATAAAGGTGTACTGCAAATAGATGAAACTAAGCTCAGAAAAGCTATTGAGGAAAATGTAGATGGCGTAGTATCTATTTTCTCAGGAAGTGGCGATATTGACGGAATAGCAGATAAACTCTACAAGAGTTTAAATGATAACTTTAAATCAGTAACGGGTATAAAAAGTGCAACATCTGTATTTAATGATGTTGCGTTAGATAAAAAAATTAGAGATGAAGATACTAAGGCGTTTAAGTTAGAAGAACAGCGCCTCAGAATGGAAGATATGCAGTACAAAAAATTTACAGCGATGGAAAAGATGCTACAACAACTAAATAGTCAAAGTGGGGCATTGTTCCAACAGATGGGTGGCATGTAGGAAAGAAATATGCGTAAGGAATGAATGAGGAGGCAAGAAAGAGCATGAATCCATATCAAAATTATCAAAATAATGCTATTATGACAGCGACACCGGGAGAACTGACTTTGATGTTGTATAATGGGGCGATTAAGTTTTGTAACATTGCCATAGAAGCGATAGAGCAAGGAAACATTCAAAAGGCAAATGAGACAAATTTAAGAGCACAAGATATTATAGCAGAATTACAGGCTACGGTAGATTTGAAATATGAAGTAGGTCAAGATATGGATCGTCTTTATTATTATATAAATCAGTTGTTGGTAGAAGGTAACATAGAGAAGAATAGTAATAAAATACAACAGGCACTAGAACTAATTCGAGAATTTAGAGATGCATGGCAACAGATATTAAAGATACCTAAGTAGAAGAGAGATAGGTGAAGGGTATGGATATAGCAGCACTTAGTATGGCAATGAGTCAAATGAATGTAGGCACACAAGTTGGCTTAGCAGTTACAAAGCTTTCTATGGATACAGCAGAGCAGACAGGCCAGATGATGGCAGAGATGATGCGTAGCATGGAGCTTTCAGTGAATCCGAATGTGGGAGCAAGTATTGATATCAAGCTATAATGTAGTAAGAGGGAGTAGATGGTGATGCCATCTACTCCCTCTTACTATAGTGTGCCCAGCATGGGCATAATCTTAAGGGTGAAAGTCCCTAGTGCGGGTTAGTAGTGCCAAGCACATAGCCAAGAGCAAGGGTGTCCTCGGTGACGAGGAATCTGAAGGAAGCTGGAGGCAAACTTCTGGTCTGAC
>JBOGBZ010000199.1:0-16514 GCA_051656485.1 Cellulosilyticaceae bacterium | reverse complement strand
TAAAAGCATACAAAGGAGGCGTATGATGAAGTATATTTTACTTTATTTGGGGATTCTAAATCTGATGGGATTTTTGAGCATGTATAGTGATAAGAAGCGTGCAAAATTAAAGCAATACCGCATTCCAGAGGCCACATTGTTTATGCTAGCAATTCTCGGAGGTAGCATAGGTAGCATTGCAGGTATGCAGACTTTTAGACATAAGACAAAACATTGGTATTTCAAATGGGGGCTGCCAGCTATACTTATAGCACAGATTCTCGTAGTAGGCTTTGTAATCATGGAATATCTGATGGTTTAAAATAGTAGACAAAAGGAGAAATGAAATGTTTTTTAATTATGAGATGCCAACTAAAATTGTAATGGGCAAAAATTGTATCGCAGACAATAAGGAACTACTTAAGGCTTTTGGTAAGAAAGCGTACATCATCACAGGACGTACATCAGCGAAGCGCAATGGGTCTTTAAAGGATGTACAAGATGCGCTTACAAGCTGTGAGATTGAGTATGTGGTATTTGATGAGATTGAGGAGAATCCATCACTAGAGACGATGGAGCGTGCAAAGGATCTAGGTGTAGCAGAAGGTGTTACATTTATCATCGGTATAGGTGGTGGGTCACCTATCGATGCAGCTAAAGGTATCGGCGTTATGATTCGCAATCCACACCTCACTGCAGATACACTTATAGGTGGCGAACTGCTAGAGAGCTTACCTATCGTTGCCGTACCAACTACAGCAGGTACTGGTACAGAAGTGACACAGTATGCCATCGCTACTGATCATAAGGCTAAGACGAAGAAGAATATCGGTCATCGTATCTTCCCTACACTTGCATTTATGGATGCGAGTTATATGATGGAGATGCCAGCAGATATCACACTTAATACAGGTGTTGATGCATTTAGTCACCTTGTAGAAAGCTATTTAAGTAAAAAGAGCAATCCAATGAGTGACCTTTTTGTAGAAGAAGGATTACGTCGCTTTGGTGGTTGTATCGATGCACTTCTTAGCAAGTTCTTCACTTATGAAACGAGAGAAGACCTTATGTTTGCTTCCATGCTTGGTGGGATAGCTATCGCTCAGACAGGTACTAGCTTGCCACATGGGATGGGCTACGCCCTTACCTACCACAAAGGCATGGCACATGGCTTAGCCAACGGTGCACTCTATATTCATTACCTAAGATGCTTTAAAGACCAGACAAAGGTACAGCGTATCCACCAACTTCTAGGACTACGCTCTCATGAGGAGCTGGAGAAGATTTTAGCTATTCTGTGTGAGCACAAGGTGACCTTATCAGATGAAGAAGTAGCAGCTTTCACAGAGGAGATGTGTAGCAATGCTGCTAAGTTGCAAAACCACCCTGAAGAAGTAGGGCGAGAGGAAATCGCAGCTATTTATAGACGTAGTTTTAACGCATAGTATATAAAGAACAGCCCTGAGGTAGATGCCTCAGGGCTGTCTTTATGAGAGTGCTCGCTATGCGCATAGCCATAGCCAGGGTGTTATACCTCTTCAGCTTCGTGTACGTCTTTGAAGAGCTACTAAGCTTAGTGCCTTCACAACGCTGCGAACTCCTTTCAGTCAGACACACAGCTAAGAGCGTTCAGTTACTTTCGCTAAGTAGCTCTAACAAAGACTACCAATGAAGCTTCCGAGGTGTACACCCTGTCTAATAGCTTTATACTGAAGCTCGAGTAGGAAGCTACACTACTACTGGGTATACAGGTCTAAGAAACCTAGCTTGCTATCACCTTGTTGGAAGCCTAGGATAGCATCTAGATTTACATTCTCAGCAGCCTTAAAGATAGACTTGTCCACGTTTGGATTCACAGCCTTAAGGGTTTGGATCAGTGCCTTCACTTCTGCTCGTTTGCTAGAGGTTTCACCAGCTGCCACCGCACAACCACAGTTCATAGCAGGTATCCCATTAGCACGGGTGAAGCTTTTGATGGATTCTTCGCGGATGTAGTACATCGGGCGGATAAGCTCTAAGTCCTCAAAGTTTTGGGCACGTAACTTAGGTACCATCGTCTTAAAGTTGCCGGCATAAAGGACGTTCAATAAAGTGGTCTCAATCACATCATCAAAGTGGTGGCCAAGAGCTAGCTTATTGCAGCCTAGTTCTTTGGCTTTACGGTAGAGAAAGCCACGGCGCATACGTGCACACATGTAGCAAGGGTACTCTTGGGAGATGCGCTCCACTACCTCGAAGACATCAGAGTCGTAAAAGTGTACAGGGAGTTCAAGGTGTGCGCAGTTGGCGTGAAGATTCGCCTTGTTGGCTTCATTAAAACCAGGGTCCATGGATAAGAAGACTACTTTGAAAGGGAACTCTGAGTGGCGTTCTAAAAGCTGGAAAAGCTTAGCCATAAGGAGGCTATCTTTGCCGCCAGAGATAGCGATGCCTACGGTATCACCAGGGCTTATGAGTTCATAGTCTTTGAGGGCCTTAAGAAAAGGTGCCCATATATATTTACGATAGGTTGTCTGGATACTACGTTCGATTTGTGGAAGGGGTTTAAGCGTCATTTGTCACCTCGAGAATTGATTTTTATCTGCCCACATTATAGCAAAAAAATGGATTTTGTCAAAATAAAACGAGATACACGGGTATCTCGTTAGAAAGTATATATTAATCTCTGTAAACCATTACAGGGATTTTTGTCTTTTTAGAAAGCTTGTCGCACTTTGGTTTCACCATGAATTTACCAGAAGACGTCTCAGGTGGGCCTGGAATAACGATGAGGTCCACGTGTTTTTGTTCGGCTACACGTAAGATAGTATCTGTAGTAGGACCTACTAGACAAAGGGTCTCGTGAGGGAAGTCACCTACAAGGGTATCAATCTTTTCTGCAAGGCTTTCATGAGCCATCTGAATGCTATCCATGTTCATATTAGCGATAGAATAAAGCATACTAGGATAGGTGTAGTAGTTCGTCAAAGTGAGAGGACTTGTGATATATAAGATAATAAGTGAGGCATTATTTTCCGTAGCTAACTGCTGTGTATAGTGAAGTAGCTTAGGATCAATCATATTGGTAATTGGGACAAGTATTTTTGTGATACTCATAGAAAGTCCTCCTTTTGCAAAGTATATATAAAGTATAGCATAACTTGGATGTTATTTAAATATACCTATTTATAAGAAAAAAAACAAAAATGTTAGTGCAAAATGTATACGAGATATATCTGGAAAACTAAATATTCAAAAAACTAACAGAAAATAGCTCTGTAAGTGGTTGTAAAAGTATAACTGGTGATTTAAAACTTAAAAAAAGTAATACATCATCTTCAGATAAAGAGCCGTTTGTATCAGGCCACTCAAAAGCAAACGTACACATCTCTCGGGGATAAAGGTTGCCTAGGGGTATATCTGAAAAGGGAGAGTTAAAAGTAAAGCTTCCACGTTCACGAAGGATTGTACAACTCTCTAAAAAGGGAGGAAGTAATTCTGTACATAAGGAGAGTTCTGAAAGAACTATATCAGAATGATTAAAAAGTTGACAAGTAATAGATGGCAAGATAATCCCCTCCTTAGATAACGTAATATATAGTATAATATATGATTTTTACTACAAAAAATGATTAAAAAGGGAGCTCATGAGAGCTCCTTTTTGAATGGAATTTAAATGAGGAATTAATAGCAACGTCCCCAAGTAGTTTGATTCTTGCTAGCGCCAGCAGTTGGGCAATTACATCCACAAGAATTATTGCGACGAGGTTGGATACAAGGATTGGTGCAACCACAATCAGGTTCGCAATCACAGCCACATCTGCAATCGCAAGCACAAGCAGGTTTATGACGAGGTTGGATACAAGGATTGGTGCAACCACAATCAGGTTTGCAATCACAGGCACAATCACAGCCACAATCGCAAGCAGGTTTACGACGAGGTTGAATACAAGGATTGGTACAACCACAATCAGGTTCGCAATCACAGCCACATCCGCAATCACAATCAGGTTTGTGACGAGGTTGGATACAAGGATTGGTGCAACCACAATCAGGTTTGCAATCACAGCCACAGTCACAAGCAGGTTTATGACGAGGTTGGATACAAGGATTGGTACAACTACAATTACATTCACAATCGCAAGGTTTGTGACAGTCGCAGTTACAATCACAGTTACATCCACAACCACAGTCGCATGGATTAGATTTTCTTGGTGCTGGAGGGCAAGCACAGTTGCATCTGTTTACAGTGCCATAGCCAGCACATTTTGATAAGTTGACATTTGGATTAGGTTCACAAGTTTGGCAATTAGATTCATCACAAGTATTACAGTTGCAACAGCAAGGTTTTACGCAACAAATAGGTTTACAACAAATAGGTTTACAACAATCAGGTTTACAACAATTATGAGACATAGTATTCCTCCTTAAAAATGTTCATATATGGTTATTACACTAAATATAGTATGCAAGGATGACAAAAAATGACATTATAATAAAGTATATTGATACATATTTTTTTTTAGAGAGAATATATATATTAAAGTAGGACAAGATACTAAAAGGGGGAGGGCGATGGAGAAACAAGTAAAGGTTTTTCAGATAGCAATGGTATTTATAGGGAGCATCGTAGGTGCAGGGTTATCCTCAGGAAGAGAGTTAAATCAATTTTTTTCGGTGTTTGGCTATAAAAGCCTCATAGGATTAAGTTTGTGTGCATTGCTTTATATAATTGTTGGTAAGATGATTGTAGAAATAAGCAGTGAGCATAAGACGCAGTCTTATAGTGAATTTGTAGCATTAGTATGTACTAAAAAAATAGGAATATTTACAAATATAACGCTAACACTTTTTTTAATCAGCAGCACATCTATTATTTTGGCGGGAAGTAGTTCGGTTATTCAGCAATTCTTTCATGTGCCGAAGTGGATTGGACTTGTAGTGATGATAGGATGTAGTGTTATGTTTTTACTACGTAAGACAGAGGGACTTTTTGAAGTGAATAGTATGATTGTACCGTGCTTATTAATTATTTTAACGCTTATTTTTGTGGGTATCATTAAGGCAGAACCGGCGATGATGACATGGGATTACATAGCGAAGCTTCCACCCCAAAAGCAGCATTTTTTACCTTCTAGCCTCATCTATGCAAGTTTCAATATTATTTCTATCATAGGGATTCTTGTACCACTGAGTCATGAGATAAAAGATAAGCAAGTCATTGTTAAGGGTGTAGCCTTAGGGGCAGTACTTTTAACGATTATTAGTTTTTTTATTGTGGTTATGATGATTGTTCATTCTGAGTATCCTAAACAATTTGAAATTCCTATATTAGCAGTAGCAGGGACAGTAGGAAGACGTGTGCAGCTTGCTATGATGGGTGTTATATGGCTCGAAATGTTCTCTTCACAGATTTCTAATATCTATAGTCTGACAAGGAGTATGGAAACCCAATTTCATATACCGTACAAGAGAGGTATCTTTCTCATTTTACTTATAGCTATGCCATTTTCTTTACTGGGATTTGCAAATTTAGTAGAAGTGCTCTATCCGATTTATGGTATATTAAGTCTTTTATTTGTAGGAAGTTGCATAAGCTTTTATATGAAAAAAAGAATTAGTATAAATACACGTAAAAAGAATAAGCAAAAAATGAGTTACATGCATAGACTATAGAAGAGGTACATTACAAAATTCGTTTTTCACATAAAAAAGTGTCAACCCCAGAGGGTAGACACTTTTTTTGTTTTATTTAGTAGAGTCTTTAGATGGTGTATCATCTTTGGTGGTATCATCACCAAACCAAAGATTAGCAGTAGTAGGATTACTAATAATCCCAGCAACAACGAGGATACTTAAAAAGGCATTCACCACTGTCTGATAGTTTGGGATAATATGGATACCAAAGCTAGATAGAAGAAGTGGAATAAAGGCTGCAATAGAAACCCAAAGTCCATAATTTCTCCAACGATTTTTGTCCATAGAGGCACCTTCCTTCAATGAGATAGTATACTATATGCAAAAAAGGAAGGAAAAGTTCTAGGCATGCCTTTCGGTCATAAAATCATCTTCAAAGATCCCCATAAATTTATTGCCCTGTTCGTCCTCATACGTACCGTGGCCTTGCATTTTGCCACTTATAAACTCACCTGTATACTTGTGTCCGTTAGGGAAATGCTTAATGCCTCGACCAGTCATTTCACCATGAACCACGTCACCTATGTAAATACTACCATCCAGTAAGGTGAATTTTCCCTTACCATGTGGAATATTATCTTCTAGATCACCCTCATAACTACCGAGGTCTGTAACAGTAAGGGAGCCATGAGTGGGTGTAATCATACAGTCATCTTCGAAGATCCCTTCATAGCGTGTATGATGCTCATCTTCGTAGCAGCCCACACCATGCATCTTGCCATCTAAGAACTGACCAATGTATTTGTGGCCATTGGCAAAGACCTTCATGCCTTTTCCAGTCATTTGACCATGGGATACATCACCACGGTACATCGAACCGTCTTCGAAAGTATAAGTACCCTTACCATGAGGAATAGCATTTTCAACTTCCCCTTCATAAGTACCGATGCCTTTAAAGATAAGCTTACCACGACCAGTAGCAATACCATCACGAAATTCCCCTTCGTAAATATTGCCACTTGCAAAAGTAGCTGTGCCATAGCCTTGAAGTTTATTGTTCATGAAAGTACCTTCAAAGATAGCGCCTGAAGCTTCTACAAAACGACCCTTTCCTTCACGAACGCCATTTAGGAAATAGCCTTCATGAGATGAGCCATCCGACCAATGATAAATCCCCTTACCCGTTTGCTCACCCTTATAGAAGTCGCCTTCATAAAATTCATTGACGTCTAAATATGACGTGCCAGTACCATGTGGAAAACCGTTGTTGAATGCACCTTCATAGATAAGTGTACTTGATTCATCATAAAGTTTACCAGAACCATGATAAAGCGTTCCTTTCATACCACCTTCGTACATAATTGTACCATTTTTATGATATAAGACTTCATCTTCATAAAAATCATCCTGAGATGAAAATAAAGATTTAAGTTTGCTGAGCATGTGTTCACCCTTCTTTCGCTAAAAAATGTAATTTATATAAGAGTATTCTAGTGTCATTATACCATTTTTTAACTAAAAAAGTAGAATTATATGCCAAAAAGATGACAGCTTAATTGATAAGCTACAATAATGCCAGTAAGAGAAGCAAGAAGTGCTACAACCACTGTGTACCGGGTGTTTTTGATATGTACACTCATAAAATAAATAGATAGGGTATAGAAGATACTTTCAGTACAGCCGGCGATGACAGAGACAAGCTGACCTAAGAAAGAATCGGGGCCAAAGTTCTTGAAGATATCTACTACAAGACCCATAGAAGCAGAAGAAGAAAATGTACGAAGAAGTGCTATAGGTACGGCTTCGGTGGGGAAGTTGGTAAACTGTAGAAGTGGTGAGATAAGGCGTACGATGCCGTCTAAGCCACCAGAGGCACGGAGCATGCCTACTGCCAACAGAAGGCCTACAAGGGTTGGTAGAATAGAAAGAACCACGTTAATCCCTTCTTTAGCACCGGAGATGAAAGCCTCAAAGACGTTAATCCCCTTAAAAAGGGCATAGCAAATGATAAAGAGCATGACACAAGGCATCATAAAATCAGAAAGAGCTAATAAAAACTTCATTTCAATCCCCCTTACGATACAAAAGTTTGCCGAGTAAAATACCTACACAAGCAGAAGCCAATGTCGCAATCATGGATGGAGCAACGACGATTGTAGCATTCTGAGAACCAAAGGCTTGTCTATATGCGATGAGTTGAATAGACACGAGTTGGATAGTAGATATGTTTACGATAAGAAACATACACATGGCATGGGTGGCAGTATGGGTATGCTTATTAAGTTTCTGAAGCTCTTGCATAGCTTTAAGACCAGGAGGGGTAGCCGCCCAGCCAAGACCTAGAAAATTCGCAATAATATTGGTAGCGATATACTTACGGGCTGGATGTGTTCTAGGTACATCAGGAAAAAGAAAATCGAGAAGTGGCGTCATACGCTTGGAAAGCGCATCAATAAGCTGAGCTTTTTCAGCAATATACATAATACCCATCCACATAGTAAGAGAGCCACAGGCTTTGATGCAAAGCTCTACAGCGGATTGACTTGATTCCAAAATGCTTGTAGTTAGAGCGGGCATACTGCCGCTAAAGCCTGCCATTAAGACAGAGAAAACAACCATAAAACACCAAAGATAGTTAAGCATAAAAACCTCCTTACATAAAAAATAAGAAATAAATGAGAGACTTGTCCTTATACTATATGCCATCAAGAAACTAAAAAGACTACTGAAAGAAATGGAATTTAAATACAATACTGGTAATTGAGAAAAAGTAATAAGGTCGTAAAAAGTGAGCTTTAAAAACAAAAAACGACAAAAAAATCAATTTAATTTGAGTAAAATAGGTACATTCTATTGAGTTAAGCAATATTATAGTATTAAATTAAAGAAATTATCTAAAAATCGATAAAAAATTACAAACGAATAATTGACTTTTATTTCTAATTATGGTATTTTGGATAAGTAGATAAAAGAAAATTTAGGTTTAAATTTTTTGAAAAAGGGAGAGGATTGTAGTGAAATCAACAGGTATTGTAAGAAAGGTTGACGAGCTGGGGCGTGTTGTATTACCAATTGAATTAAGAAGAAATCTAGACATTAATGAGAAAGATGCATTAGAAATTTTTGTCGACGATGAAAAAATCATCTTAAAAAAATATGAGCCAGCAGATATCTTTAATGGTAGTATGGAAGATTTAATTGATTACAAAGGAAAGAAAATATCAAGAGCAACTGTTTTAGAACTTGCAAAAATGGCAGGACTTAAAGTAGTTGAGTAAAATATAAAAAGGGGCTATTGCACAGTGTGCAATAGCCCCTCTTTAAATACTAAGAAAATCCTTCTAACTGATGAAAACATCGGAAAACTCGATCTCTACCTTGCCCTTACTGGTAGTATAAGAAAAAGCAGATTCATCAAAGTGTGTAAGTGTATCCGGTGAAACGGTCTGGAAAGTAAGGAAGAATTCACTTCCGATACCTTCATGACTTTGTACATTAATCTTACCTTTACTAAGCTCTACTAAGGATTTGACGAGTGATAGACCGATGCCAGCCCCTTCGGCTTGGCGAATCAGCCCATTATCCACACGGAAAAATCGCTGGAAGATATGCTCTAGTTTATTGTTTGGAATACCTACACCATCATCTTTAATAGATAGAATAAATTCCCTAGAAGTACAGCCGATAGTTACCCATAAATGTCCACCGCCTTGTGTATACTTAATCGCATTGGAAAAAAGATTAAGTAAAATACGTTCAAAGAGGTCTGGGTCTAGATAAGCAAAGATATCCTCCTCAGAAGTATCAAAAATAGGTGTGATGTTCTTGCGTTTAGCAAAAGGCTGAATAGAGGTAAGTATACTTTCAGTTAATGTAACCACATTGATATACTGAGGATTGAAAGTGAAGTAATTACTTTCAATACGATTGATATCAAGTAAGTTGTTGAGGAGTCTCAGAAGCCTCATACAGTTTTGGCTAATCATCGTATTATAATGACAAGCTTTCTTAAGCTCCCCTGTATGAAGGAGATTGTTTTGAAGTTGTACAGCACTGTAAATGATATTTACTGGTGTTTTCAGCTCGTGAGAAAGGGTAGAGAAGAATTCGACTTTAAGTTTCTCGATAGCAATTTGCTGAGAAAGTAAGGCTTGTTGTTTACGGTCAGAAATATCACGAGCAGAAATGATAAAGACATCATCGCCACGTTCTCTAGAGAGTATAAAAAGTGCTTCTATTTCTATACGATTACCTTGAGTTGTAACAATATCGATTTCCGCTGTTTCTTGAGAAATAGTATGATTTTGAAGGCGGAAAAGGATGGAAGATACTGTTTCTAATGAATCTTCATGGAGATAGCGAGTGAAAGGCGTATCAAGCATATCATTAGGAGAATCTACCCCTAATAAAGATACTGCATGGCTATTCACATGAATGATTTGATCATTTAGCATAATGAAAAGTGCATCAGGGTAAAAGAGCATCATCTGTGTGTACATAGCGTCCACTTGTGAATAGTGCTGGACCATGGATTCTTGAGATTTCATTATATTTTCGACGTATTGATTCATTAAGATGCTGTTCTGTGAATGAACCGTTAATTTATCGGAGAATATATTAAATTGTGGCATATAGGCATGGTGGAATGTCAATAAAAAGATTCTCACACCACAGAGATAAATTAAGCATATAGAAAGTAAATCAAAGTCTATGGTCTGCACGTGAAATAGGCATAAGCTTAAAGAAAAGATATAACTCCATAGCAATAAACTGATATAAACCTTGGCATTTTTAAAAGAGCATTTGGCAGCAAGTTTAGCACTCCTATAAAGGCAGATGATAGAAAGTACGGTGCTTATTAAGATTAATAGAAAGATAAGTTTTTTAAGTAAGGTAATATTCAGTGAGAGAAATAAAGACGGCATGTTAAAAATGAGATATTGTTCAATGCATAAAACTACAAAATACGCTAAAAATAGAAGCTGACATATAGGTTTTATCTTACTAGAAAGATAAGAGGTATTCCAACGCTTGAAGCAGAAGAATAAGATAAGTAAGGTTGTAATAAAGAAAATCAAAAGGATACTATAAATAACTAGATAATAAGGCCTAATAATACTCATATCCACATAATTAAATACAGCAAAGAAGAAGAGAATAGGAAAGTGAAGTGCTGTAAATAAAAGATAGCCACCTATAAAAAAAGAACATCCCGATAAAAAGGAAAATTCCGGTAAGTTAAGCGTAGAAAGTCCCATCACGAGAATGGATATGCTTAGAATAACAAAATAAATAATAAATAGAAGAAAAGTAAACGCAGGCGTGATAGTCATATGAGTAAGTGGTAAAGTAGCAAAGCATACTATAAAAAGTAAGGTTAAAATATGTAAAGATGGAGATTGTATTTTCATGGTATCACCTATATAAATAATTTAATTAAGAGTTTACACTACAAAAGTGCCACTTCATATTATACTGCATAATACGAGGGATAGCTATCTAAATATACAGAAAATGTAAGAAATATTCACAAAATATGTATGGTTGTTTAATTTTTTTGTTGTATAATGTAAAGAAAGGAGTTGGTAAAATGACATTAGAAATGTTTCAATACATCGAAGATGTACTTATGCATTTGGAAGATATAAAAATAGAGTTAGACATTGCTAATAGAGAGATTGAAGAGTTTTTTGACAATATGCTTGATGGAAGCAATGATGGCTTTTTAAATATTAATTCGCGTGTAAAATCTAAGCAAAGCTTAAAAGAAAAGATTTTGAGATATGATTACTTTAGTAGATATCAAACTGTAGAGGGACTTTTCGAGAACTTATCAGACCTTATAGGTATTCGACTTGAATGTCGTTTCATAGGGGATGAGATAGCCCTTTATAAGTTAATACGTAAGTATTTTAATGTACCATCTGATACATATAAAGGTTTCTTTTATCATCAAGATAGCCCAAATATCTTACTCGAACTAGAGAGTAAGCAACCCAAGTCGCAGAAAAATGGCGTGAAGATGTACCGTATCGATGGTAAGTATTTATCTCAAGGGATGTGTATTAACTTTGAGGTTCAGATTAAATCATTGGTTAATATTTTCTGGAGTGAAATCGAACATAAAGTTATTTATAAAAATTATAACTATATCATAGCTGATCGTTTTTATAAGGACATTATGAGTTCTATAAAGAACAGTTTAACGACTATTGACCAGCAGTTACTACTCATATCGAACCAGTTTGATCGTGGAGATGCCACCAGTAATAATGGGCGAAAAGCACAGTTGCAAAAGCTTCTTTCAAAGGTTATGTATGATTTATTTGCCCTTAAAATTAAGTCGAGTATAGGGATACTGGTAGACTTTAGGAAGTCTTGTGATACTATTGTGAAGTATGTCTTTAGAAATGTGCTAGATGGTGATGAAATGGATTACCATACAACGGTAGTTAGTGCTTTTAGTAGACTCAATCAAATCGAGAATACAGAAGTAGCCTTTACAGAACCTATCGTATTTGAGAGAAAGTGTGCCTATGAAGATAAATTCACTGAGACTATAGGAGACTTCATTCAAGGTATTATCAATACGCAGTTCCAATGGACACTCTTCTTTAAGATTCTCTTCCAAGTGGAACCAGAGAGCAACGTCTTAGATTTTGAGAAGTTCATCGCTTTTTATAGAGATCGGTTCTACAAAGGCATTCATATAGATACACTGAAGGTGCAAATGGATGAAGAGACTGCAAAAGTCATCGTCGATGAACTGATGCTACAGTTTGCAAAGGCTTTTATGGAGATGAATACAGTAGAAGCTTTGTATGATAATATGATCGATCAAATTATCCGTATCTTTAATAATGTCATTGATACCATTGGTAGAAATATAAGAAGTGCGAAGGAGTGGGAGATGGAGAAGGATATCTATCTACAACTTCTAGAACTACGCATTTATTCTACTTTTGATATGGAAATAGAGGCAGGGCAAGTCCTAGACTTCCTTGAAGATGTAAGAAAAAGTGAATCCAATATAGATATTCATAAGAGTATCGTCAAATATATCGATAAACTATAAAAGAGAAGGCTCCTTACCAATTGGTAGGGAGCCTTCTCTTTAAAATTTATAATAATGCATCGGTCTCGTATCTGCAAGTGGTAGACCCGTTAGGTATGAAATATTAGGAAGAAGTGCTTCTAATTCTTCTAATGTGATCTCAGACTCTAAGAAATCCCAAGCACCAAGAAGTAGCTTTGAAGAAATCTTATGAGCGTTACGAATAAGGTCTTTGAAGCTATGTGTATAGACATTACCCGTGACAGGGTGTAGCCATACGTTTTTCTCAGCATTAAGATAGTCTGTAAACTCATCTACACAGTGATGATAAGAAAAGACGCTTGAAATGTCCGCTACTTTTTGCGGAAGTAGGGGAGAAATCGTAGAAGCGAAATTTTTCTTTACTCCGAAGTGGTCATAAGTAACCTTATAATAACTTCGGAAATCCTGATAAGATTGCTTGAAAATCATGGATCCGTCAGAGATGGCATAGATAGAGAAAAGGAGTTCCTCGTAGAGTGATAAGATCACATCTGGTATCGGAATATCTTTGACGATGTGTTTATGCACTTTAAATTGATTCGCTTTAAGTCCGAATATTTCTTGAAGTAAAAGGGCATCTAAAGCCATTTCGATCTGCTTGTGAAGGCCTTTGTACTTATGGGTAGAAGGGTCATCTGGTATAAAACGACCACCTAAGTAGAAGATATAAGGGTGCGTTGTTGTATCTAGGGCATAATGACAAAGCATACCACATATGTATGCTAAGCAAGGCTCAAAAAACTGAGGGGTATCTTTGAATTTTTTGAGGTAACAAAGGGAAGATGAAAGAAAATAGCCGGTCTGTTCAGAGTGCATACGGGCAGCTACATAACTATAATTTTCTTTTTTATAAGGTCTGTGATAATACATGGGGTCTGGTCCCTGACAGCCGATAAAAAAGAGATTACGATGTTCTTTAATAATGCGGTACAGGGGAGACTCGGGAATATTTTTAGTTGTATCAAGACCAAATAAGTAGTGGCTAATTGTGTCAGGCATACAAACGACTCCTTCTATAAATGAATTAATCTTATTATAGCACCTTAGTCTTTTAAGGCATAGACTCTTTTCATACAAAAAAAACACTAGATAGCTAGTGTTTTTTTGTAAGGTATAAAGCCTTTATTCTTTTGACATAGATTTCATATTGAAGTATAAGAGTAGCCCCATAATGACAAATACAGCTACGATAAATCTAAAGTCGTGGCGTGCCAGACCGATAGCAGATAAGCCGAAGACACCGCTGATGCCGTAAAGTGTGATAACAGCACGTTTATGACTATACCCTCTATCTACAAGGCGATGGTGTAAGTGACCACGGTCTGGAGAGGTGATGGGCTTGCCAGCTAGAAGTCTTCGAAGAATAGCAAAAGCTGTATCAAAGACTGGTAGACCTAGAATAAGGACAGCTACCAAAATAGTAATAATGGTATACCCTTTGAGTAGACCAAGGATTGATGTGACACCTAGTATAAAACCTAAAAAGGTAGAGCCAGTATCTCCCATAAAGATTGATGCCGGATTGAAATTGTAAGGCAAGAAGCCTAGGCAAGAACCGGCAAGGATAGCTGTCAGAAGGACTGCTATCGGATAACCACTGTGGATAGAAAGCACCATCAGTGATAAGGAAGCAATAGAAGAAACACCAGCAGCTAGGCCGTCAAGACCATCAATAAAGTTTACTGCATTGGTAATCCCTACAATCCAAATGACCGTCACCGGAATCGATAACATATCGAGAAGGAAAGGTGTATCTGGAAGGATAGGAATTGAGATAAATTCAATGGTAACACCGCATAAAGCTACAAGTGTTGCAGCTAGTATTTGAATGATGAACTTAATTTTTGCATTAAGTTCATAAATATCATCAAAAAAGCCTAACAAGAAGATTATAATAGCCCCTACTGTAATCCCTATAATTTGTTTCCAATCTAGAATCGTAATATAGCGTATTGTAACGAAAAGGGTAATGAGAAACCCTGCTACAATAGCGATGCCACCCATACGAGGGATAGGCTTAGAATGCATATCACGTTTTCTAGGTTGGGCAATTGCACCTACCTTAAAAGCTATTTTTTTGGCTAGTGGGGTAGTGAAAAAAGATATCATAAAGGCTAGCACAAAAGCCATTATATATAAACTAACAAAGCTCATGCTTTTCATCTCCTTAAAGTATGTAAGTCATTTGTTTTAGTGGGAAAATTGAGTCAGTTTGATGCCGGCTTCTTGCAAAAGTTCCATTGAAAGTGTATCTGGGTAATCACCTTCATAAATAATGTGGGTAATACCTGCATTAATAAGTAGCTTTGCACAAAGGCTACAAGGTTGAGCCGTTACATAAATAGTAGACCCAGCCATTGAAATACCGTGATGAGCTGCTTGAGCAATGGCATTTTGTTCTGCATGGAGGGCACGACATAGCTCATGCCTCTCACCAGAAGGAACACCTAATTTTGTTCTCAAGCAACCTATATCTGTACAGTGTTGACAAGCAGTAGGGGAGCCGTTGTATCCCGTAGATAAGATACGTTTATCTTTCACAACGACAGCTCCAACTTGTCTTCTCATACAGGTTGATCTCGTCTTCACGAGATTTGCTATATCCATAAAATATTCATCCCATGTAGGTCGCATATTTTCCCTCCAAGCAAAATGTAAGTGTATTATTTTGTGCCGAATAAACGGTCGCCAGCATCACCTAGACCAGGAACGATATAACCATGATCGTTAAGTTTTTCATCTAAGCAAGCAACGTAGATTTGTACATCTGGATGTGCTTCTTGAAGTTTTTTGATACCTTCAGGAGCAGCAATAAGGCAAAGGAAGTTGATGTTCTTTGCACCTTTATCTTTGATGAACTGGATAGCAGCTACTGCTGAACCACCTGTTGCAAGCATTGGATCAAGTACGAATAAGTCTCTTTCTTCGATATCAGCAGGAAGTTTACAGTAGTACTCTACTGGTTGAAGTGTTTCAGGGTCACGGTATAAACCGATGTGACCTACTTTTGCAGTTGGTACAAGGTCAAGCATACCATCTACCATACCAAGACCTGCACGAAGGATAGGTACGATGCTCATGTTTTTACCAGCGATACGTTTGCCGATCGCTTTACCGATTGGTGTTTCAACTTCGTAATCTTCAAGAGGAAGGTCGCGTGTTGCTTCAAAACACATAAATTGTGAAATTTCACGTACAAGCTCACGGAATTCTTTTGATCCTGTCTCTACATCTCTTAAACGAGACACCTTGTGTTGAATAAGTGGGTGATTCATGATAAATACTTTGCTCATAATAGATCCTCCTAAAATGGTTTTATAGTTCAAACATTAATTTTCGATTTGTTCAATTCTTCTGATATGACGTTCGTCATCAGAGAAAGGTGTGTTTAAAAATGTTTCTACAATCTTAATTGCAAGTCCAGCACCTACAACGCGTGCGCCAAGTGCAATCATGTTCGCATCATTGTGAAGACGTGTTGCTTCAGCAGAAAAACAATCATGACATAAAGCACAACGAATACCAGAAACTTTGTTAGCAGCGATAGAGATACCAATCCCCGTTCCACAAATGATAATGCCTTTTTCACATTCACCACTTGCTACTGCATTTGCTACGGCTTTTCCATACTCAGGATAGTCAACAGCATCTGTACTATGACATCCAAAATCTTTAACTTCGACATTTTGAGCTTTTAAAAAACTCATAATTTCTTGTTTTAATGCATAACCACCATGGTCGCAACCGATACCTATCATCAACAGGTCCTCCATTTCATTTTGAACTAGTATTAACAATTTTGTCTATGTTTATGAATGATATT
>JBOGBZ010000198.1:0-18583 GCA_051656485.1 Cellulosilyticaceae bacterium | reverse complement strand
TCTTATAAGCAAATAGGTGAGATGGTAGATATGAAAGAAGAAAAAGTAAAAACGTATATCTACCGAGCAAGACAGCAGTTTAAGAAACAATGGGAGGGAAGATAAATGGACGAAAAAATGTTTGATTTTACAATGGAAGGCAAGGAAGACACGCTTTTGAAGAAAGCGAAGGCTAAGAGCAGATTACGTATGATTTTCACGAGTACAGCTGTGGCAGTGGGTGTAGTAGGACTAGGCATTGCGTTAAAAATGCAGGTAACCCCTTATATACTTAATAAAGAAGTGAAAGAGGTGCATATGTACCATCAAATCTACGGAGCCAATGTACAGCTGGGGCAATGGGAGAAGTTCGTAGGCCTTACAGAGCGTTGGGCCAGAACTGTGCAATATAAGATAGTAGATGGTGTCGTGGTACCGATAGGAGAAGTACGTATACCTAAAGGGCGTAAGTGGCATGAAAATACAATTGCCAACAATCAAGGCGACTTGTATGGCGTGAATGGTCATCGCATCATGAGATTTTACCATCCAGAGTTAGGGTACGGCACCTATAGTAACGATTTATCAAAACTCAAAGAAGTAGCTCCAGACAAAGTGGTAGAGCTAGGGATTTCTTTTAATAAAGGGTATACGGTCCAAGAAGTAGACGCCATGATGCCAGAGGGAATAAACCTTCAGTGGAGCTGGATCGATACGTATGATGAGGTATCTTTACAAGAAGCGTATAAAGACAGAGAGATGACACCTTGGAAGGAAGATGAAGTAGTAGGCATACACTACTTAGAGCCTAATGGTAAAGAAGTAGAAAAGCCTGTAGATAACTTCATGATGGATCTAGAGACGGCTATTAGAAGTAGTAAAAAGGATAGCGAGCTTTATGAAAGTATGCAGACACGTATAGAACAAGAAGGTTTAAGAGTACTTGGCGTAGTGGTGACGGGAAGTCCAGAGGTACTACAGCAGCTAGAAGGAAAGCCTTTTGTGAAAGCTACGACTTTTGGAACAATTGTAGAGAGATATTAGGAGGATACTATGGGAACAATAAAAAATATGAAGGACAAACACCCTATCATAATGGGTGGAGTTCTCTTTATGAGTTTATCACTCATAGCCAATGCGCTATGGATATTGTGCCTAGATATGGCACATATTTATGACATCATCCATGCGATGCCAGTAGCCGTTATATATGACCCAATCATTAAGGTGATGGGGGGACTGGTAACGACGGAGTGGATTTATGTACCACTTGCTATTTTGATAGATGGAGTAGTAGGTATGTTGATAGCAGGTGTATTACGTAAATGTGTTAAAGATGATGAAGTATTCAGCTGGAGTCTTATAGGGGCTTTTGCAGTCTACTGGATTTTAGTATGTTATCAGTGGTTACCACTATTTTAAGAGTAAATAAAAGCCGCATGAGGTAGATAATACTTCATGCGGCTTTTATAATTAGTGATTGCGTGTAGCCATCGTTTTACGTTTGTGGTAGAACCAGTAACCTACTGCGAGAAGGATGAGAGCGCCTACGACGACACTGTATTGGCTAATAATCTGCTCGATTAGGTGAAGATTATCGCCAAGGAAGTAGCCTAGAGAAATAAGAATCGTATTCCATGCAGCGACGCCAAGTGCGGTATAGCCCATGAACTTGAGAAGGTCGAATTTCTGACTACCAGCAAGGATAGACACGTAGGTACGTGTAAGTGGAACTACACGTGTAATCATAAGGGCAATACTGCCATAACGATTAAACCACTTGTCTAATGCGACGATGGTTTTTTCGGTCTTAGGGAATTTGCGTTTTGACCAGTTAAGGAAAGGTACACCACCTATATAACCGATGACATAGGCTAAGAGCGATCCAAACATACCACCTAGTAAACTAGCAAGCCAAGCTTTTATAAAGCTATACGTACCAGTAGCGATACCTACACCTATAAAAGGTAGCACGACTTCACTAGGAAGAGGAAAACAAGCATATTCTAAACTGGTAACAAAGATGATACCAAAATAGCCGAGAGAACCGGCAAAATTCATAATATAATCCACAAGTTGTGTAAGCATAGCGGACTTATCCACTCCTTTTATAAAAATAAATAATATATTGTTGATAATATATGAAAATAGTTGGACAAATAGTACTTGTCTAACTAGAGTGTTTCTGACGATTGACTACTACAATGCTTATGAGTCCTATAAATCCTAACATAAAGCCAGCTATTTTGTTAGGGTTTAACTTGTCATTTTTATAAATAAAATGTGCAAGCAATATGCATTTCTTTATAAACGATTTTTAATACAGGGAAAGCTGTGCCCCATAAAATATTTGCAAAGATGGCAGCTAGTGTCGTATAAAGGTAAAGTTGTCTTTTAGATAAATGATTTAACATAAAAACACTCCTCACTAAAAAATATGAATAAAAAACACTAAATGTTAAAAGCTGATAACATAGTATACCAAAAGCATTAAAATAACAAGTAATGCTACAAATCAAAATATGATAGTGCTATAATAGGCATATAACAGAATTTTGCAAACGATTGGAGAAAAACCATGGGCAATAGAAACCTTACTTTACTAACAGATTTATACCAATTGACAATGATGCAGGGCTACTTTGAAAATCATGTCAATAATCACGAAGTCGTATTTGACTTGTTTTATAGAAATAATCCATCAGGCAATGGCTATGCTATTTGTTGTGGATTAGAACAAGTGATTGAGTACATTGAAAATATACAATTTACTAAAGAAGACATCGCGTATTTACAGAGTCTAGATATTTTTAGAGAGAACTTCTTAGAGTACTTAAGCAACTTTAAGTTTACAGGGCACCTCGATGCAATTCCAGAAGGGACAGTCGTCTTTCCAGGAGAGCCACTCATTCGTGTAACCGCACCAATCTTTGAAGCACAATTTATCGAGACGACACTGCTTAATATGATTAATCACCAAAGCTTGATCGCTACAAAAGCAGCGCGTGTCGTACGTGCGGCAGAAGAAGACACCGTACTAGAATTTGGACTTAGACGTGCACAAGGACCAGATGCTGGTATCTACGGGGCACGTGCAGCGATGGTAGGAGGCTGCCATGCGACTTCTAATGTCCTTACAGGACAAATGTTTAATGTGCCTATCGCAGGGACTCATGCCCATAGTTGGGTCATGAGCTTTGATACAGAGATTGAAGCCTTTAGAGCTTATGCAAAGTTATTCCCACACAAATGCATCTTACTTGTGGATACCTACGATACCTTAGGACAAGGTGTTCCCAATGCCATCAAAGTTTTCGATGAGATGAAAGCACAAGGCATAGACTCTAAAATGTATGGCATAAGATTAGATAGTGGAGACCTTGCCTATCTTTCAAAAAAAGCACGACGTATGCTAGATGAAGCAGGCTACAAAGATGCAATTATCAGTGCGTCTTGTGACTTAGATGAGTACTTAATTGCAGACCTTAAAAGACAAGGTGCGAAGATTACACTTTGGGGTGTAGGTACGAAACTTATCACATCTGGAGACTGCCCATCATTTGGCGGTATCTATAAGCTAGCTGCAGAAAAAAATGAAGACGGAGTATTCAAACCTAAAATCAAAATTTCTGATAACCCAGAAAAGGTTACAAATCCAGGTATCAAAAAAGTAGTACGTGTGTATGATTTAGAGACATGTAAAATCAAAGCAGATATTATCGCATTAGAAGAAGATACTTTTGATGAAACACAAGACCTTATCTTACGTGATCCAAAAGCTAGATGGAAAAAGATGTCTTTGAAAGCCGGGACTTATAAATTAAAAGAACTGCTCGTACCAATCTTCAGAGATGGTAAGTGCATTTATGAAAAGCCAAGTGTGATGGCAATTCGAGACTATGCTAAAGAAGAGTTAGAAACTTTATGGGAAGAGTACAAGCGTCTTATTAATCCAGCGATTGTACCAGTAGATTTATCAGATGAGCTTTACTACCTAAAAGAGCAAATGCTCCACGAATGTAGACAAGAGGAGGTATAAGATGCTAAGAGGAATAGCAGTACTATGGGTTATGGCATGGCATTACATTAAGAATACCTTTAAAAGACACAAGTACAGTATAGAGGGAAAAGAATTAGATGTAGCTACCAAAAAAGCAAATCGTAAAGAAATTTATAAGATGATGCAAGATTTAAGTAATGGCATGATTAAGGCAGCAGGGACAACCATCGAGATAAAAGGTAAAGAAAATTTGCCAAAAGAAGGACCAGTAGTGTACATGGCTACCCACAAAGGGCTGTATGATAGTCCGATTATGGCACATCTTCTCGATGATCCGATCATCTTTATAGGAAAAGAAGAGACAAAGAAAATGCCTATTATTAGCAGATGGTTTGATGCAATGGGGTGCATCTACCTTGCGAGAGATGATATGAAGAAGTCGTTACAAGCTATTCTAGAAGGCATTAAGGAGCTAAAAGAAGGTCAGTCTATCGTCATCTTCCCAGAGGGAACCAGAAGTAAAGGTGAAGAAATGGCTGAATTCAAAGCAGGAAGTTTCAAGTTAGCAACGAAGGCCAATGTACCTATTGTCCCTATTGCTATACAGAATACACATAAGATATTAGAAGAAAAAGGAAGTATACAAAAGACGACAGTCTATATCAATATAGGGGAAATGATTGATGTAGCAGCCTTGTCGGCAGAAGAGAAAAAAGAACTGCCAAAGACAGTAGAAAATAAAGTGCGTAGCTTACTACAAGAAATTACACAGTAGATTAAAGAGCATCAAGGAAGAGGGGGATAGAATGAATCTAGGTGACATCCAAAAAATAGATGAAAAAGTTGTCGTAGAAATAACACCGGATAAGATGATAGGCGTTATTTCTTTTGAGGAACCAGGAGTAGATGGTCAGAGATTAGATGAGAAGGCAATACGTCATGCGATAGAAAAGAGAGAAATTTGCTTCGGGATAGATGAAGCCCTTTTGAATGAGATACTCAGTAGTAGGAGATATAATTATAAGTACATCATTGCGAAGGGAACCCCACCTGTAAAGGGAGAAGATGCAAAACTTGAGTATAGTTTCGATCCAAAAACCATCAATGTTTTCAAGCCAGCGCAGAACTTAGACGGCACAGTAAACTTTAAAGATATGAATGTGGTGCACAATGTGACTCGAAATGCAGTGTTGGTCGTGAAGGCTGAAGCAACTGAAGGGACACCAGGCACTAACGTACTTGGACAAGAAATAAAAGCTCAAAAAGGAAAAGATGTACGTATACCTAAAGGTAAAAATACAAAACTCCTAGAAGATGGCCTCACACTTGTGGCAGAAATAAGCGGCAAGCTTTCCTATGATCATCACAATGTTTATATCTCACCGACTTTTATCGTAGAAAAAGATGTGGATAGCAGTACGGGGAATATCGACTTTGTAGGGAATGTCGTCGTGAATGGTAACGTTCAAAATGGTTTTAAAGTAAAAGCTGGTGGAACAGTCGAGATTAAGGGATGTGTAGAAGCTGCAGAGATAGAGGCAGGCGATGACGTCGTGGTTTGGTACGGGATACAAGGCATGGATAAAGGTATTATACGTACCAAAGGGAACCTCGTGGCAAAATTCATCCAGAATGCTTATGTGGAAGCTGATGGCGAGGTGGTCACAGAAGCTATTATGCATAGTCATATAGCTGCAGCCTCTATCGATGTAGCCAAGGGGAAAGGGCTCATCGTAGGTGGGGAGATGATTGCTGGAAGACAAATCCATGCGAACATTATGGGGTCGCCTATGGCTACTCAAACCATCGTACAGATAGGTGTACCACCAAATCTCTTAAAGGAATACCAGCAAGTAGAGAAGCTGTATCAGGAAGTAAGAGAAGAAGTAACCAAGGTAAGTCAAAGTGTTACGTTCCTGATGGGCAAAAAAGATATCATAGGGGAACAAAAACAAACACTTTTAAGCAAACTCATCACTACTAAAGTAGGGATTGAAGCAAGACATCGTGAGGTTGCTGAAAAACATAAAATGCTTAGTGATAAGATTAAGGAAGCGAATACTGGCTTAGTAAAAGTAAAAAACAAGCTTTATCCAGGGGTGAAGATTACCATAGGAACAGCAGTGAAATATATAAGTGAAGATTATACATACTGTACGATACAAAAAGAAGGGGCAGATGTGGTGCTTCTTCCTTACTAACAAAAAAAGTGGCTCATATGAAGCCACTTTTTTGTTGATTGCGTTATAAAATAGGCGATAAAAGCCTAGCGATAGGCTCCTTGAATTTAATAAGGAGTGACCGGTTTTGGTAAACTTCAGTCGTTATTTCTTTGCAGTACGTCAAGTCTTTAAGGAAGAGCTCGGAAAGAGAATTGGCAGCACGAGCATCATAGATAAAAGCATTCATTTCAAAATTAAGTCGAAAGCTACGTATATCAAAATTTGAGGTGCCCACAGAGGCAATCTCGTCATCGATAACGATAGTCTTTGCGTGAAGGAAACCTTTCTCATACGTATAGCACTTGGCACCAGCAGCTAAGACTTCACCAATGTAAGAGTAAGTCGCCCAGTAGACAAACATATGGTCAGGCTTGTTTGGAATCATGATATGGACAGCTACGCCAGATAATGCTGCAAGTTTTAAGGCGGTCAGCAAGGCGTCGTCAGGGATGAAGTAAGGTGTCTGGATATAAATTGTGTGCTTTGCTTCATTAATCATTTTGATATAGCCGTGTAGAATGGCACTGTATTTGGAGTCAGGGCCACTTGCGACGAGTTGAAGTGGCACACCAGTGGCATTTTCTAAGATAGAAGGTGCAGTATGGAGGTAGTGCTGAAGCGGTAAGGTCTCATGGGTCGCAAAGCGCCAATCTAGGATAAACTGTAAGTCGGCAAGGCCAGCCCCG
Source organism: Cellulosilyticaceae bacterium (assembly GCA_051656485.1). GTDB lineage: Bacteria > Bacillota > Clostridia > Lachnospirales > Cellulosilyticaceae > JBOFDK01. Next base: position 11,696 of record JBOGBZ010000198.1, on the reverse strand, counting down.
TCTCCGATGATTTTGAGGTGTGTATCACGCCAGTACCCCATTTTCTTATTCTTGCCCAGATATTCATCTCCCACATTAAAACCGCCTAAGTAAGCTGTGTGCCCATCAATGATACAAAGCTTTCGGTGATTACGGTAGTTAAGACGAAGGGTGATATAAGGAAATGGCGAAGGAAAGAAACAAGCCACATGGACACCAGCTTGCTGAAGTTGCTTAAAGTAACTAGGCGGTGTCTTATGACATCCCATGCCATCATAAAGAAGCATCACATCTACGCCTTCCATGGCTTTCTGGATCAAAAGTTCTTGGAAGAGCTTACCCAAATAATCGTCATGGATAATATAGTATTCTAAATGAACGTATTTTTTAGCAAGACGAATGGTCTGGAAGAGGTCTTGGAACTTTTCGTGTCCATCTGCAAAAAAAGAAACGTGGTTTGACTTAGAGAGAAGAATTTCATGACCGATCAGATGGAGTTTTAAGACATCTTGGCAGCAGATCGTAGGGCAATGCTCTTCGAGACATGGATTACACTCCACATGGAGCATTTGCTTGTGGAGCAGATGCATGTAACGGTCTTCCTCTTCTTTTTTGACGAAAGTTTTTCTTTTTTTCATATCATGGCCTAGAAAAAGGTAGGCTATAAATCCTATAATAGGAACGAAAGTAATGATGAGAATCCAAGCCCATGTGGAAGCATAGTGCTTACGTTCAGCAAAAAGCACATAAATCGTTAAGAGTATATTTAAGATGAAAGATAAGTTCAAAAAGTAAGTAAGCATAGACACCCCTATATAGATGGTTTTAATTTAGTATAGGTTAGAAAGACAAAGACTATGAGTGTTTTTTGCAAATTGTAGAGTATGGGATGTATTGTTATCTATGAGCTTGTATGCTATACTGAAAAAGATATTAATCAGGACGAGGAGGAACCAAAATGGATACATGGATGATCTGGACACTAGTAGCAGTGTTTGTTGTGGCACTTGCTGTTGGTCTATTCTTTTGGGGTAAGAAGTTACAGAAAAAATACGATGAGCAACAACAGCTTATCAATCAACACAAGCAAGCAGTACAATTATTTGTTATAGATAAGAAGAAGGATACAATTAATAATCTGAAGTTACCAAAGCAAGTAAAAGATCAAATACCAAAGATGCAAAGAAAAAGAAAAATGCCTGTTGTCATTGTAAAAGTAGGTCCTCAAATTCAAACATTATTATGTGATGAATCTGTATACAACTCAATCCCAGTTAAGAAGCAGATCAGAGCTGAGCTTGCGGGAATTATGCTTGTAAATGTTCTTTCAGGTAAATTACCAGAAACTAAAAAAGTTGGTTTCATGGAAAAAATGAAGCGTAAAGCAAAAAGTATACAAAATAATAAGTAATAAAAAAGATGCTGATTTTGTCAGCATCTTTTTTATTTGAATAAAATCTTATTTTACATATAACAATAGACTATGATATATTAAGAACAAATATTTATTTATAGGTATACTTCTAACTAAAAAAGATATACTGATAGAGAAATAGTGTCACGGGGCAACAGACAGGAGAGAGAAAATTGAACCAAATAAAAATGCTATATGATTTTGGAATGAAATTAAAGAATAGATTCATAGGTCATGATATAGGGGCTAGAAGTGCTCAGATGACATATTACTGGATATTGGCTTTTTTCCCTTTTCTCATTATGCTTATCACACTATTATCCTATACAAGTATCGCTGAAAGTGAGTTTATGGATTATTTAAATAATGTGGTGCCGACTTCTATTATGCCACTTATTGAACAAACATTAGACCAGCTTATTCAGTATAGAAGTGCCACGTTACTATCCTTTGGAGCTATAATCTCTATATGGTCAGCATCAGCAGCAGTAAATGTGGTCATTAAAGGGATCCATAAAGCGTATAGTGCCACAGATACAAGAGCTTTTTGGATCAAGAAGCTCATTTCTATCGGGTATACTTTTGTTCTACTGGTTTTATTAGTAGGGATGATTGTTTTATTGGTATTTGGAAATAATATCGGGGAGTATCTACTGAATTTACTGGTGAAGAATAACACACTGTATAAATTTATATGGGACTTATTTAGATTTAGTATTTCGTTATTGGTGTTATTGACGGGGCTCTACATGATTTACCGTGTGGTACCACGTAAGCATCGCAAGTCAAACAACGTATGGCCGGGCACACTTTTTGCTTGCTTGGGTTGGTATGGATTCTCTATGTTGTTTTCTATATATGTAGATAAATTCAGTAAGTACAATCAGATGTATGGAAGTATAGGTGGCATCTTTGTGCTCCTTATATGGCTTTATACAAGTGGCATGGTGATCTTGCTTGGAGCAGAGATCAATGCACTTTGCCAAGACATTCATTCCATACGAAAGAGAAGTCAGCGAATGAGATAGGAGTATACAGCATGAAAGCTATTTTGCCACAGGCGTTTTATTTAAGAGATGGACTAGAAGTGGCCAAGGATTTACTTGGCAAGGTGATGGTACGCGAGGTAGATGGGCTTGTGGGCGCTTTTAAGATTGTGGAGACAGAAGCATACTTAGGGCCAGAAGATAAGGGAGCACATACGTATGGAGGAAAGGTGACACCACGTACAGCACCTTTGTTTGAAAGTGGTGGCATGACCTATGTGTATCTCATCTATGGGATGTACCATTGCTTAAATATAGGTGCAAACCAGAAAGGTATGCCTCATTGTGTCCTTATACGTGCAGTAGAACCTATAAATGAAGATGCATTTACTTTATGCAAAGCCTATCGCAAGATTAAATCTAGTAAAGTGCAGGACCTTACCAATGGTCCAGGAAAGCTTTGCATGGCACTGAATATAGATAAGACACTTAATGGCATCATGGTAACAAATAAAGGGCCTTTATATATCACCGAAGGGGAAAAGGGCTTTCGTATGATTGAAGACAAGCGTATCAATATCGACTATGCTGAGGAGTATAGGGACCGATTATGGCGCTTTTATATCGAGAATAATAAGTACGTATCAGTGCTTAAGAAAGGGGACTAACTATGAAAAAACCAACGATATCTTTTGAAATTTTCCCGCCGAAAGGGAGCAGCAATATAGAAAGTATTTATAGCACCATCGATGCTTTAGCACCGCTTAGACCAGATTATATCAGTGTGACTTATGGGGCAGGAGGAAGTAATCAACAAAACACCTTAGAGATTGCCTCTTTATTAAAAAACAAGTATGACATTGAACCAGTAGCACACCTTACGTGTGTAGGTGCGACGAAAGCATCCATAGATGAGATATTAGATAAGTTTGAGGCAGCTGGTGTTTCACGTATACTGGCACTTAGAGGTGACTTACCGAGTGAAGATGCATTAGGGGATTTTAAATATGCATCAGATCTTGTTACATACATAAAAGCTAGAGGTGGTTTTGAAGTTGTAGGCGCGTGCTATCCAGAGAAACATCTAGAGGCATATAGCTTAGAGGAAGACTTAATCAATCTTAAACATAAAGTGGACCAAGGTACAGAGATGCTTGTGAGCCAACTCTTTTTTGATAATCAAGTGTTTTATGAGTGGGAACAAAAAGCGAGAGCACATGGTGTAGAGGTACCTATCGTAGCAGGGATTATGCCGATTACTTCAGCAAAGCAGCTTGAACGTATGGTAACCCTTTGTGGTGCCACTATTCCGAAGGAAATCCAGCAGATTGTGAAGGCCTATGGTCATAACGCACAAGCATTAAGAGAAGCAGGGATTGCATATGCGACGATGCAGATTATCGACCTGCTTGCACATGGGGTAGATGGTATTCACCTTTATACGATGAATCAAGCGGATATCGCAAAGAAGATTATGGAGAATATAGGGACGATTGCTTATGCAGTGTCTTGGCAAAGAGGAGCAAAGTAGGATGATACAGGAAGACTTAGTCGTACAAGAAGTCTTGCGTTATGTACAGATGCCTTATGAAGAGGCAGATGATGCGATGAAGCAGCGTATTAAGGTGTATTATGAGCAACTGGAGAAGGTGGCAAAGCCTCGCTACACGTATGAGCTTTTCAAAGTTCGTAAAGAAGAGGAGACTATTTTCTTTGAAAATACAAGGTTACAGACGACGAGCAAGGGCTTATGGAAGCTTTTCGAAAAGGTGGATACATGCTATGTATTAGCAACGACTTTAGGTATAGAAGCTGACAAATACATACAAGAAGCACAGGCGAAGCATATGGGTGATGCACTCTTCTTAAATGCGTGTGCCAATGTGATGATCGAGCAAGTATGTGACCAAGTCGAGCAAGAGATGGTCCAGCAGATAGAAGAAGGCAAGTATATGACCATGCGCTTTAGTCCTGGATATGGTGATGTACCGATGAGCTTACAAGACCAGATACTTGCAGTATTACAAGCACAGAAGCGTATTGGTTTAACCCTTAGTAAATCAGGAATGTTGCTACCTATGAAGTCGGTAACGGCACTTATAGGTATTTCAAGTAAAAAAGAAAATAGACAAAAGACATGTAAAACGTGCATGATGCGAGGGCACTGCGCGTATCGAAAAAGAGGTGATATATGTGGGCATTAAAGGATTAGGAGAAAGATTTTTATATTTTGATGGTGCGATGGGCACTGTATTACAAAATAGTGGCCTTCAATTAGGGGATATACCAGAGCTTTTCAACTTTACCCATGAGGCGCTTATTCAAGGTGTGCATGAAGCATATCTAGAAGCTGGGGCAGACTTTATAACGACCAATACATTTGGAGCCAACCGTTATAAGATGGAAGAGACCGCGTATACTGTTAGCGAAGTCATCACACAAGCCATCAGCATTGCGAAAGTAGCGAAAGAAAAGGTTGGTAAGGGAATAGTGGTGCTAGATATCGGCCCTACTGGAAAGATGCTCAAGCCATTAGGTGATGTGAGTTTCGAGGAAGCTTATGAAGTGTTTAAAGAACAAGTTGTAGCAGGTGAAAAGGCTGGCTGTGAAGCTATTCTTTTTGAGACTTTTACAGACTTATATGAATTAAAGGCAGGGGTTCTAGCAGCGAAAGAAAACACCAGTCTACCTATTTTTTGTACCATGAGTTTTGAAATGAATGGGCGTACCTTCTTTGGCGCAAGCTTAGAAACGATGGTGCTCACATTAGAAGGACTTGGTGTAACGATGCTAGGGATTAACTGCTCACTTGGGCCTAAAGAGCTTGTGCCAGTAGTAGAAGAACTCATGACACTTGCATCTGTACCAGTGCTTATCCAACCCAATGCTGGCTTACCTACACTTGTAGACGGTAAAACGACCTTCAACATTACATCAGATGAGTTTGCAGGCTATATGGAGCATTTCGCAAAGTGTGGTGTAAGTGTACTTGGTGGATGCTGTGGAACGACGGCTACTTATATTGAAAAAGTAAAGTCTAAAGTAGACTGCTTAACTTATACGAGAACAGAACTAAAGCCACTAAGAGGGGTTTGTTCGGCGACTCATGCAGTGACTTTTGATGATGTGACACTGATTGGTGAAAGACTTAATCCAACAGGAAAGAAACTTTTAAAAGAAGCCTTAAAAAGAGGTGATATGGACTTTGTATTAAAAGAAGCCATCGCCCAAAAAGAAGAAGGCGCACATATACTAGATGTCAATATGGGCTTACCAGATATTGATGAGGTGAAAAGACTGACAGAGGCTGTACAGGCTATACAAAGTGTCGTAGATTTACCGCTTCAGATTGATTCATCTAATGTAGATGCCATCGAAGCAGCAGTCCGTATATACAATGGTAAGCCGCTTATCAATTCGGTGAATGGTAAGCAGTCTAGTCTAGATGCTATCCTACCGATCGCTAAAAAATACGGTGCAGCAGTATTAGGACTAACCCTTAATGATGGGGGGATTCCAGAAACGGCAGAAGAGCGACTAGAGGTGGCCACACGTATCGTAAATGAAGCCATGAAGTATGGTATCAAAAAAGAAGACATCTTGATAGATTGCCTCGTGTTAACGGCATCAGCACAGCAAGAATTGGTGATGGAGACTTTAAAAGCTGTAAAGCTTGTAAAGGAAACTTTAGGCGTAAAGACAGTTCTTGGGGTAAGTAATGTATCATTTGGGTTACCAAATCGTCCACTTCTTAATAAGACGATGCTTACGATGGCACTGCTACAAGGATTAGATGCCCCTATCATGAATACCAATAGTAAAGAAATGATGGATGCAGTAGATGCTTATCGTGTCATTGCAGGCATAGATAAGACTTCTAAAACATATATTGAAAGACATGGTCAACTAAACGGACAAGCGAGTCCTAGCGTAAGTTCCACAGAAAAATCAGATATGACAGTAAGAGAAGCTATCATCAAAGGCTTACGGGACGAAGCTTATCATTGTGCAAAAGAAGCACTCCAATCAAGAACGCCATTGGAAATTATAGAGGAAGAAGTCGTTCCAGCACTTAATCATGTGGGGGATGGGTATGAAAAGCAAACTCTTTTCCTACCTCAGTTAATCCAATCAGCAGAGGCCGCTAAAGGCGCCTTTGAAGTGATCAAGGAAGTCCTTAGTACAAAAGGGCAAGATGTGGTAAGTGGACCTAAAGTGGTGATTGCTACTGTACAAGGGGATATTCACGACATCGGTAAAAATATCGTCAAAGTCATCATGGAAAACTATGGATTCAGTATGGTGGACTTAGGAAAAGATGTGGCACCAGAAGCAGTGGTAGAGGCAGTGACAAAGCACAACGCACAGATGGTAGGCTTGAGCGCACTAATGACGACCACAGTTAAGAGCATGAAGGAAACAATCGTATGTATCAAGGAAGCACATCCACAGTGTCAAGTCATTGTAGGTGGTGCGGTGCTAACACCAGACTTGGCAACGTATGTAGGCGCAGATTTCTATGCGAAAGATGCGATGGAGACAGTGCGTATTGCACAGAACTATTTTGGGCTATAGTAGATTATAAAAAACTCTAAAGAGAATGCATTTTAGAGGGGGAGAAGGTGGGGTTGAGATGAATGATGTAGCAGTGCGACAGTTTATGCAACTCGAACAATTAGAACATGAATTACAACAACAAAAAGGCATGTTATGGGTACTTGGAGAAATCATGAAAGTAGCAAACAACATCGATTCCTTTAAGCAACTGATGAAGCTCATTACAGATATGCTCATGGGTGTCACCGGGGTTAATACCTGCTATATATGGGCTTCTGATGGTGAAGAAATCAAAGTTTACCTAAGAAGTACACAGTCAAACAATGAATTCTTAGAATTAGGGAAAGAAACGATTCATGAATCATTAAAAGACTTGCAGTGTACATACTGCTTAAATGAAGAAGAGATAACTTTTCCGTTAGTAGAAGGGGGCATTATACCGAAATCACGGTTAGTGGTACCATTACAAGATTTTAATGATAATTCCTTGATAGGTGGGCTTGTGCTTGAACAGCAGCAAGAAGGTTTCTTCACACAGAACAATATTATTTTCTTTGAAACACTAGGTATCTTTATCGCATCCAATACGAAGAACTCCAGACTTTTTGAGATGGTAGCAGAGGAGTCTGAGCGTGACCCTCTTACAGGCGTTTATAATAGAAGACATCTACATAAGATGCTACACAATCTTGTGATGCAGCATGAAAAATTATGCGTAGCCGTGATTGATACAGATAACTTTAAATCCGTTAATGACTTCCTTGGGCATATCAAGGGGGATGAGGTATTGCAAGCTATTGCAAGTAATGCAAAAAGAATATTCTCGGATCTAGGTGGAAAAGTTATTCGTTATGGTGGGGATGAGTTTGTATTCTTATTACCAACAAACCTAAAGGAAGGTCTGGATGTGTTCAATAAGTTTCAGCAGTTAGTACCTGAGTTGCCAGGTATCAGTGATTTAACGATACCTGTAACCATCACTATGGGTATCTGTGCCTATCCCGAAATGACAAAAGATATCGAAGTCTTGGTAGGAGCAGCAGATAATGCTTTACTAAGAGGAAAGTCACAGGGGAAAAATCGTGTAATGATGGCAATCAAGGAAGATTGCGAGTGTAAATGTGTGATCTAATAAAGTATAGAGTAGGAAGAAGATGTGTCTTAACAGATACATCTTTTTAATGTAACTAGTTGGAATAATAATAATATTTTAAAATAAAAATATTTATTACTATAAATTCTACAAAAATCAAAAATTATGCACTAGCATTTACAAAAACCAACATTAAATGGTAAAGTAGGGAGTAAAGAAGACAATTTTTATATCCTACACATAATATAGTGATACAATAACCAAAATAAATGTAATAAGTATTACATGATATAAGGAGAATAGGTGTATGAATAGGAAAATACGTGTTATGAGTGTTTTTGGGACACGCCCAGAAGCGATTAAAATGGCACCACTTGTTAAAGAGTTAGAAAAACATGACGATATTGATAGTATTGTATGTGTAACAGCACAGCATAGAGAAATGCTTGATCAAGTACTAGAAATTTTTCACATCACACCAGATTATGATTTAGATATCATGAAAGATAGACAGACTTTACAAGGTATTACTGTACGTGTACTCGAAGGTATGACTGAAGTCTTAGAGAAGGCTAAGCCAGACATAGTGCTTGTACATGGTGATACATCAACAACATTTGTAACTGCACTTGCAGCATTTTATCAACAAATTCCAGTAGGACATGTGGAAGCGGGCTTACGTACATACAACCGTTATGAGCCATTCCCGGAAGAGATGAACCGTAAACTTGCAGGATCACTTGCAAACTTACATTTCTCACCTACACCACTTGCGAAAGGCAACTTGCTTCGTGAGGCAGTAGAAGAAAAAGATATTTTTGTCACAGGTAATACCGTTATTGATGTACTCAATACAACAGTACAAGAAGAGTATGCATTCACAGTTGAGAAGCTTAATAACATAGATTATAAAAATAAACGCGTAATCGCTATGACAGCCCATCGCAGAGAGAATCAAGGGGAACCATTAGAGCATATTTGTGAAGCTGTAAAAGCTATCGCTGAAGAGTTTGACGATGTAGAAGTAGTGTATGCTGTACACAAAAATCCAGTGGTACGTGATGTAGCAGAGCGTATACTAGGGGAGCAGGCGAACGTACAACTTATCGAACCGTTAGACCTAAATGATATGCACAACTTAATGAAGCGTGCGACGCTTATCCTTACAGATTCAGGTGGTCTTCAAGAAGAAGCACCATCTCTTGGTAAGCCAGTACTTGTGTTACGTAATGTGACAGAGCGCCCTGAGGGTGTAGAAGCTGGGACTTTGCGTCTTGCAGGTGTGAATAAAGATACGATATACAATATGACAAAAGAACTTCTTACTAGTGAAGAAGTATACGCACAGATGGCAGGTGCGAAGAATCCATTTGGAGACGGTGCTGCATCAGCACGTATCGTACAGGCAATTCGTCATTATTTCCTGGAAAATGTCGAAAGACCTGAGGACTATAAATGAGTAAGCGAAGTTGGGTTCCAGCATTAGCACTACTCAATCAGGTAGGTATAGCCATGCTTATACCTATCTTTATGTGTACTTTTATAGGGATATTTTTAGATAAGGTGACAGGGCTTGAACCACTGTTTCTCATTATCTTTATCCTTCTAGGAGTAGGCGCGGCTTTTAGAAATTTATTTTATATTATAGGTAAGGAAGTAAAGAAAAGTGAAAAAGATCATCATCATCATGACAAGCTTTAGTATCCTTGCCTATGGTATAGGGCTACTACTAACACAAGACAAAATAAGTTGGACACTAGGCGTTTTTTTAGGCCTAGTCATTGCAATTTTAAAACTTAAGTTGATGAAAAATACTTTGACAAAGGCGATGGCAATGCCAGAAGATAAGGCAAAGTCATATACCCAAAGACATTACATGATACGCTATATCTTAACGGGTGTGCTACTTCTTGTAGCAGCACTGACACCAGGCGTTAGTTTACTTGGTGTTTTTATAGGGCTTTTATCCATGAAGGTAGGAGCCTATGCAGAGTTATACACAACAAAATAATTATTTGGCAACAAGAGTCTTCACTCTTTAGCATATAGAAAATTTTAATGGAAAGGAGAGTGAGTAGGTGGAACAAGAATTAGATTTTGGGATACACCAGGTTGTTACGTTCTTTGAGATAGATGGTCAACCATTTGGATTAACGACAACGCATATCAACACTTTTTATGTGATGATTGCACTTGTTCTATTTGCATTATTTGTACGTCATAAACTTAAAAGTTTTAAGATGGTACCAGATACAAAGTTTCAGCTTTTAGTTGAGTTGTTAGTGGATACATTTGCGAACTTTACTGTAAGTACAATGGGCGAAAAGAACAAGAAGTTTGCTTACTTTTATGGGCCTATGTTTTTATTCATCCTACTTAGTAACTGGGCAGGATTAATTGGACTAAGACCACCTACAGCAGATATTGCAACAACATTTGCATTATCATTTACTACATTTTTCATGATTCATGGGTATGGTGTTCGTGCGAAAGGGCCTGGATACTTTAAAGGTTTCTTAGAACCAATCCCACTACTTTTACCACTTAATATTATTGGAGAGCTTGCAAACCCAATATCATTAAGCTTCCGTTTATTCGGGAATATCTTAGGTGGAACAATTATCATGGGGCTTTACTATGCCATGATGCCAACTATATTAAAGTTTGGTATTCCATCAGTATTACATTTCTATTTTGACGTATTTGCAGGAGCCCTTCAAACACTGATCTTTGTTATGCTTAGTATGACATTCGTATCAAGTGCTATGGAAGAGTAAGCTTAGGAGGTGAAATCATGTCAGGATTTTCAGATTTCCTTTTCGGCTGGATGGCAAATGTAGACCCTAAAGCGCTTGTTTTAGCGTGTTCTGCTATTGGTGCAGGTCTTGCGATGATCGCAGGTATCGGACCAGGTATTGGACAAGGTTTTGCAGCGGGTAAAGCTGCAGAAGCTATGGGCAAAAACCCAGAACATGGTGGTAAGCCAGCTACTCTTGTCATGTTACTTGGAGCGGCTGTAGCGGAAACATCAGGGATTTTCTCATTAGTAATAGCAATTATTATGCTATTTGCAAATCCACTCGTAGGAAAAGGCGGTATCGGCCTTATACTTGCAGCATCAGCTATTGGTGCAGGTCTTTCAATGATCGCAGGTATTGGACCAGGTATCGGACAAGGTTATGCAGCGGGTAAAGCTGCAGAAGCAGTAGGTAAAAGACCGAAGCTTCAAAGTGCAATCGTAAGAACGATGCTTCTTGGGCAAGCAGTTGCTCAGACTACAGGTATCTATGCACTTATCATTGCATTACTTTTATTATTCGTAAATTTATTCCCTGGAATCTAGGTTTCAGAGGGCTAGAATTTTACAAAACAAAAATTTAATCACTTAGGTATATTTTAAGGAGGAATTTTATAATGGAACCAACAAACCAAATCGATGGAAAAGCTCTAATTTTAGCATGTTCAGCAATAGGTGCTGGTCTTGCGATGATCGCAGGTATCGGACCTGGTATTGGACAAGGTTATGCAGCTGGTAAAGGTGCAGAAGCAGTAGGTCGTCAACCAGAAGCACAATCAGACGTAGTACGTACAATGTTACTTGGTGCAGCGGTAGCTGAAACAACAGGTATCTATGGTCTTATCGTAGCTATTATTCTTTTATTCGCTA
>JBOGBZ010000197.1:0-25210 GCA_051656485.1 Cellulosilyticaceae bacterium | reverse complement strand
GATAGCATAAGATCTTATATTCTGTTGGGGTTAACTTAATCATTTTATCCCCCATCATCACCTTATCAAATCTTTTATCAATACTTAACTCGCCTACTACTAAGACATCTTCTTCTTTCTTTTTATTCCCAAGTGTCGTATAACGCCTTAAATTAGACTTTACTCTAGCTAGTAATTCCAGCATATCGCAAGGTTTTGTCACGTAGTCATCTGCCCCGAAGCTCAGCCCCGTTATTTTATCTGTACTCTCACTCTTAGCTGATAACATAATGACTGGTACATTGTATTCTTTCCTTAAGTTAAAGAGTGTAGAGATACCATCTAATTCAGGCATCATGACATCTAATATAACTAAGTGAATCTCTCCGTTCCTTGCTACATCTTGACTCCTTAATAGCTCAAGGCACTCTATTCCATTATGTGCAATCAATACTTCATACCCATCTTGTTGCAAGTAAATTGCGATAGATTGTGCGATATTATCATCATCATCACATACCAAAACTCTATATCCCATGCTACTTCCCCCTTTTTTTCATTATACAAGATATCAGGAGGAATATCATAATATATTTCGTCTATTTCAATATTTTTAAACTTTTAACCATTTTTAACATGTGCCATATACTTACCATCTGCAAAACTACCAATACTCTAAAACTATTTATCATCTGTCGATACGTCATATAAAAGCAAGGAATGCTGACTCTTATATGCTCCTCCAACTCAATCTTTCTAGCTAAGTACACATTCCAATAAAATGATAAATCCAGAATGCTTTCTTCAGGTATATACGCTAATGGAATCGTCAACTCAAAGCTTACAAATTGCATAATCTTTATACTTATAATAAGAAGTATACTAATCACTAGCCAGTCTTTCCATCCTAGCTTCAAAAGCATGCCTATTCTCTTTATAAAGTAGTAACTCTTTCCCAGCTCTTTGTATCGCCTTAGCAATTGCTTTCCCCGCTTAACTAAAGCACCACATAAGATGACTATCACGCCTACCCCTAGTACAAATACCATCAAATGCTCATAGTTCCCAAGAATCCCTCCGATATTTTCTTTTGTTTCTTCCATATAACAAGAAAGGGGGACTCTCTTCACAGCATCACTGGTAATCGGTACATAAATGCGGTTTGACGTATCTTTCTGGAAGTACTCCCAAAAAGTAGCTTGGTGTTTATAGACACCTACGATTTCATAATAAATGCCGTTAATCTTACATACATTCCCCTGTATCTGATCAGACTGGAAAAGTTTATGTGCAAGGGCATCACTTATAACGGCTACATTTTCACCTATCTGCACACTTTTCTCTGGCAAAAAAATGCCTCTTTCCATAGGCAATGCTTCTGCTACTGTATAAGCTGCTTCTGTCCCAATGATTTCTACTGCTTCACCTACATACTTCTCTATATATCCCTGTGTCCTAGAAATCGCAATACTAGTAGGCTTTTCTACTTTCAGTTGTTCATAACTTAAAAATGTCGTATAGGTTTCATAGCCCTTACCATAGGTATTTCTAAATTGTGCTGTAAGTCCACAAATACACATTGTTGCCATAATGAATAGTATTATATAACCTATATTTTTCTTCATCATCGTATCACCTACTTATTTTCCATGCTTACTTTGACTTTCATCCCCGATTGCAACATCTTTGAAGATTTATAAACAACTTGTGTCTTTTCTAACTGTGGCAAGGTACCTTCAATAGCTGCATCATAATTGTTGTTCTCCAATACCTTTACATCTACTTTCCGCACTCTCTTTTCCATACCAAACAGTCCTTTATAATCTTCAATAGCATAGATAAATTCACCTTCACCTTGCATACCTATTGCTGTGATAGGCACAATCTGACTATAATGTTTTTTGTATTTTTTCACTTCAATAAAACTTGAGATGTATTCACCTGGTTTGATCTTCATATAAGTTTCTGATAAACCATCTACTTCGCATACCACATCATAGCAACCTTTATCGATATTGAACTGCTTCTTAATGATCGGTAACGTATATTCTGTCTCGCCTACTCGTGTCTCAATCTCATCCCCTACTGTTACTAATTCACTTTTGCTAACTGGGAGCTCAAAACTACAGACGATCGGTATATCCCCCGATACAATGGTTACTAAAGGTTCATTCATCATCATATCCATGCCATCTAGTGTATGTACATCTACAATCACACCGTCCATCGGTGCTTCCACCACTTCCACAGCTTCCTTTACACCCGCTTTTTGAAGCTGAAGTGTGGTAACACTTATATTTCTTTCTACTTCTTCGATTTTCACATCCATATCTTGTACTTGCTTTTCTATGCTAGCTATGGTCTTCTCTAGAGATTTTTTACTTTCCCGTAATGTAGTTTCTAATAACTGTTGTTGTTTTTCTAATGCCTGTATAGATGCATCATACTCTTGTTGCCCAATAGCCCCTATATCCACCAACTCTTTATTGACTTTGACTTTTCCTTCTAACGTTTGAATCACTTCTTGTATTGCTTTGATTTCTTCACTATTTTCTAATTCCTCTAACTTAGCTTTCTGCTCTTCCCAGTCTTTTATAGAAGCTTCTTTGCTTTGTGCATATTGATCTTTCATTTCTACAAATGTTGCCTTCTGATTAAGTAACTGTGTATACGCGATTTGATTCTCTAAATGTGCACCTGGTTCACTATTTTTACTAATAACACCTAGTACATCACCCTTTTTTACTTCTTGATTAACCGTTACATTGAATTGTTGCAATATCCCTGCCTCAGATGTTTTGACAGTATAACGTTTTTGTTGCAAGAGTTCTTTATCCGCACCAATAAGTCCCTCTGCTACAAAACTTTCTTTTAACTTTCCCGGTACTGCCCTTCCTACTTCTACAACGGGCAACATAAAATCCTCTATTGTGATTGTCAGTGCAGTAAAGATAGCCATGATGCCTATGAAACCACCTATTAACTGTAGAATTTTTTTCTTCTTATCTTTTTTATCTTTCTTTTCCATCTAAACCCCTCCTCTTATTTCAAGTTTGTAATACTCATTCCTTCTGTAAGATCACTCTGTGCATACACAACCGTTAAAATAGGCAATATCATATACATCACACTGCATGCAAAACCTATCCCTATTATTTGGTAAGAAATGTCTGCTAAGTATAAGGATAGAGGGTATTTGGCTTTGTTCGATAAGAAAATCATAGGCTGCTCCACCATATTCCAATAGTCCACAAACAAGAGCACTGCTGTCGATACAATGACTGGTTTACACATAGGTATAATGACTCCTGTTAAAATTTGAAACTCCCCTGCCCCTTCTATGCGTGCCTGCTCCAATACCGAATCATCAATCCCCTCTATATACTGCTTCAAGAAGAAAACACCAAAGGTGCCAAAAACACCTGGCAAAATAAGTGCATACGCAGTATCTAATAATTTAAATTGATGCAATACTAAGTAGTTTGGTACCACCGTTACTTGGAATGGCATAAGCATCATAATAATATAAATGAAAAACAACACTTCTGAGCCCCAAAACTTCAGTTTAGCAAATCCATAGGCTGCAGATACCCCTATAATCAATTGGAAAATAACAACTGGAACGACCACCTTTACTGAATTCCAAAATAAAATAATGACTTCAGGTGACCTAAGTAAAACTTTTTCATATTGCCCAATATTAATATAGAAAGGCTTGATAAGCGCTCTTTCTATGGCTGTATACTCTCCTTGATAAGCTTCTTCTATAACCTCTTCCCCTTTTAAAGAATGGGTCAAGGTATACACAACGGGAAAAGTCGTGAGGATAATAATCATCACCAACACCACATTAGTCATCCATTGTTTCTTCTGTTTCTTTTTTCTTTTCACCTTACCCACCCCCTAATTATTTCTGGTATATCTACTTTGTGCATACGCCATACCTAGTACAATGATGAATATAACGATATAGAGAAGAAACGATGCCGATGCTAAAATCTCATAGTTCAACTGTGCAAAATGCTGGTTCATAAAATGCTGCAACATATAGAGATTGATGGAAGGATAGTCCCCTTGTAGCAGGTACACTTCTCTAAAAATCTTGAAGCAGTTCATAAGTGAAATAACTGCTGTGAAGAAAAGCATTGGTACAAGATAAGGTACTTTGATATACCATGCAGTTTTCCAAAACCCTGCACCATCTAAGCTGGCTGCTTCTTCATACTCCTTAGGCATATTAATAAGTACACTAATAATTAAAATAACGTTATACCCAATGTTTTTCCATATAACGATCCCACTTATGACAAAAGGCGAAATCCCTGAATCTAGCCAGTCTATCTGTGTCTGCAAAAGTGTATTTAACAAACCATTCATGCCTAGCAAGTCCATCCAGACTAGCATGGTACAGGCTGCTGGTATAACCATAGGCATCATCAATATACTTTGCAACCAGTAAAACTTCTTCAACTTCTTTTCAAGTACAATCGCCGCAATCACCGAACCTATGATAAGAATCGGTAGACTCGTTCCTATAATCTTCAATGTATTTTTGATCGCTAATTGATACACTGGGTCACTTAACAAATACTCAAAGTTCGTAAATCCCACGAATACTCTTTCTGTTACCCCACTGGTAAAACAGTATTTAATACTGGAACCAAAAGGCACAATATAAAAAATCATAACGCCTATAAGACTCGGCAGTACAAACCATATCCCCTTTCGCTTCAATTACTTTTCCCCCTTTGCCTATACTTTCATTATTTCTATCTCATAACTTCTATTTCACTGCATTAAGTTCCATATAACGTATAATAGCCGTGATAGCTTGTTCCTTGCTTTGTTTCCCCTCAAGGTAGTCCTTAGCGTGCTCTTCTATCGCCTTATAATTAAGCTCCGTAGAAGCAAACCCTTGCATTCTCTCCATTAATACTTCCATTAATTCTAGCTTTCTTTCACCATCGTCATAGCATCCTTTTATCCATGCATAAAATGCATCTTTATATTCAGTGCCATATTTACTATTTACTGGCAAGGCATATGTTGATATATTAAGCACTTGCTCTTCTTTTCCAACTAAATAGTTCAATAAATCATTCACACCCTCTTGATTGCTATCACTTGCAGTAGCAAAAAGTTCCGTAGGTATACCATAGTAGTATCCCTCATCACTCATTGGCATAGGATACAGATTAAATAATTCCTCAGTTCTAAATCGATCAAAATAGCCTGGCATGAAGTAAATACTCTCCTGCGCTACCTCTCCTTTCTCCCACATATCGCTCCCACCATAACTAGGATGCTCCCACCCTTGGATTGTATCTAGTAAGGTAAAGAGTTCCTCCAAATTCTCTCTTGTAACAGGTTCATTAAGTCCTATTGTTTCATGATAAAAGAGTTGCATCACATACTCTTGAAAATACCATGCAGTTTCTTTTGGTATAAGTGCACGCCCCTCTGGCATATTTTTCTGTGCCTCTTCTGTAAACGCTAAAAACTCACTCATGGTACACTGATTCAGATCTATCTTCTGTGTTAGCTCTTCACCTGATTTATGAAATACATATAAGCTCGGAAACATCATTGCCGTTGGAACCATCATAAGTTCACCATCTCGTTCACATATCTTCCTTATACCAGGGTAAATCCCTTCTAGTATTTGCTCATCTAATTCAATAGGATAGAGTGCCCCCTTCTCTAGATAAGTTTCATAAGGTAAGTCAGTTATCTCAATCAAATCGACATCTTTTCCAGACAAAATAGCAGTACTTATTCTTTGTAATGTTTGTGTATTCACTTCCTCTATCATTTCATCTGGATATTCTAGCCTATACGCATCTTGTGTCTTTTCCCACTTCTCCACTGCCAAAGCAAACTGCGTCTTATTCCATTTGTTTAGGGTATATATTTTTCCTTTAATAGCCTGCTTATTTTGCTCAGCTACATCTGCAGTCTGACCCATACTCTCCGCTTCACCATTTTGTGGCACAGGGCTATTGCCACTATTACATCCTGTACTTGCTAACATACTGCCAACCATCGCTAGTGCTATTACTTGTTTTAATTTCATTCTCTTTGGCCCCCTATTTATTGAATGTGATTAATCCTTTCTCTATTTCACTGCATTAAGTTCCATATAGCGAATGATAGCCGTGATAGCTTCTTCCTTAGTTTGTTTCCCACCAAGATAATCTCTCGCTTGTTGCCCTAATGCCTTATAATGAAGTTCCGTCGAACCAAACCCTTGCATGCGTCCCATCAATAATTCGAGCAACTCTACCTGCCTTTCTCCATAGTCATATCCTCCCCCTATCCATGCATAAAATGCTTCTTTGTATTCCGTGGTATATGCACCATTTACAGGTAAGGCAAATGTCGATATATTAAGCACTTGCTCTTCTTCTCCTGCTAAATAGTTCAATAAATCATTCACACCCTCTTGATTGCTATCACTTGCAGTAGCAAAAAGTTCTGTTGGCGTACCATAGTAATAACCTTCATCACTCATTGGCATAGGATACAGCTTAAAGAATTTATCATCTGTAAAGTTGTTATAATACCCCGGCATGAAGTAAATACTCTCCTGTGCTACCTCTCCTTTTTCCCATATAGCACTTACATCGTAGCTAGGATGCTCCCAGCTTTTGATTGTATCTAGTAAGCTAAAGAGTTCTTCTAGATTTTCCTTTGTAATAGACTCATTGCTTCCTATTGTTTCGTGATAGAAGAGTTGCATCACATAATCTTGGAAATACTGTGCCGTTCCTTTCGGTATAAGTGCACTCCCCTCTGGCAAGTTCTTCTGTGTTTCTTCTGCAAATGCTAAAAATTCACTCATGTTACACTGCTTCAGGTCTATTTTCTGCGCTATCTCTTCGCCTGCCTTATGAAAAACGAGTAAAATTGGAAAGCTAATTGCTGTCGGGACCATCATCAGCTCACCATCCCGCTCACATATCTTCCTTATATTAGGGTAAAGCCCTTCTAGTATCTCCTCATCCAATTCAATAGGATAGAATGCGCCTTTCTCTATATAGGTTTCATAAGGCAAGTCAGTTATGTCGATTAAATCCACATCTTTCCCAGATAAAATAGCCGTACTTATTTTTTGCAAGCTTTGTGTATTAACTGTACTTAACATTTCATCGGGATATTCGAGTTTATACAAAGACTGGCTCTTCTCCCATTTCTCCACTGCTAGGTCAAAATACGTTTTACTCCATCCATTCATCGTATATATTTTCCCTTTAATAACCTGCTTGTTTTGCTCAGCTACATCCACCGTCTGCCCTGTACTTTCCGTTGCATCCTTTTGTGGCATAGAATCATTGCCGCTACTACACCCTGTACTTGCCAATATACTGCTAATCATCGCTAGTGCTATTACTTGTTTTATTTTCATTCTCTTTAGCCCCCTATCTATTGAATCTGATTAAGCATTAAGTAGTTCATAACGTTTTTAACAGCTGCATCCTCTTCCTGTTCCCCTGATAGAACCATCCATATCTGATCTTGTAAGCACTGTACTGTCACATTTTCAATAAAAAATCCTTGTGCCTCATTAATCCCTTCTAAAGTTTTTTCAATCTTACGTTGTTTATCTGCATCTTTTGTTAGCTCTGCTTTTTTGCTCCAACTCTCCATCACTTCTATCGTTACTGGAATCTGCGTCCACGTTGCCTGTATGCCATAAGCTAGCATATACTCAAAAAAACCTTTTGTAATTTCTTCTTTTTCATTTGTTGTTACACCGTATAGCCCATTTGTCCTTATAAAACTGTATCCTTCTTTTGATTCAATCCCTAAATAAAATGTATAGCCGGGTACAGTGCTTTCTATTGTGGAGGTTATTGCTGGGATACAAACCACTTGGCTTTTTTGGTCTTTATCATTTTTTATAATGTCGCTATAAGTATATGTAGGATGCTCCCAACTCTGGAGTTGTTTTAACTGCTTAATCAGTATACGAAGGTCTTCCTCTTTTAATTTTTTTCCGCTTTGAATCGTGTCATAATAAAGTATTTGTACCATATCTTGTATCAAACATATGGTACTATACTTACTTAAGAAATAAATCTCTTCAGATTTTACCTTTTCTAATTCCTCACCTACTTTAATAAAATCCTCTATGGTATAATGCGTAAAATCATACGCAATCCCTAACTCCTGTAGGATTGATTCATTGACAAATAATTCGGATAGTAGCATATTGATTGGTAGCATCTTTAATTCTCCATCTTGCTCACATAACTCTCTCAATCTCGGATGGATTGTTGCCTTGACTTCCTCGCTTATTGAAAGCTCTTTTAGTACCCCTTTTTCTAAGTAAGTCTTATATGGCAGCCCCTCTAAGCAGATAATTTCTGGTGCAGTCCCTGTGAGAAGTTCTGTCGATATAACTTGTAACTCTTGTGTTGTCCGTAGCCCAAATCCTTTTGGTTCCTCATATTTTACTGTGTATTTCTCTTCATTGCTTGTATTGTATGCTTGTATCATTAATGGCAAATCGTTTGTCTCATACACATACGATGCACATCTTATTCGCTTAGCATCTTCTGCCCCATTACTCTCACCGGGCGTTGGCATCGTACCTTTCTCCTGAACTGTCAACTCATTGGTTGGACTTTTCACCTCTGGCACCTCACTACTACACCCCACGCTCACTACTGCTATAAGCCCTATTGCACATATTTTACTTACTTTCATGCCTCACCATCCCTTCACTTCACTTGCATGGTTTTCATATAATTAATAATATTTGCAACAGCCTTCTCTTCTGTCTGCTGATTTGCAAGAACAGCTTTCATCTCTTGATTCATAAGCCGTATACCCATATCATCACAGTACCATCCATCTGCTTCATCAAGCATCTTTTCTATTAAGTCTATTTGCCTGAGAGGCTCTGAATTTTTTGACATTTGTGCTTTCTCTCTATAAGTAGCTAAAACGTAGTGGTTAGCAGGTATATAGGTATTGTAACTTTGTGGTCCATTTTCACTAATTGACATCATCATCAATTGAGCTATAGCTCCCTGCTTTTCCACTGAAGTTACTCCCAATGTATAATTAGGTCTAATATAGGTATACCCTAACCTTGAGTGTGGTGATGGATATACCCCATATCCTTGCATCTTATAATCTGGCGCCCATATATTCATTAATATAAAAAGAACTTGTTCCCTTTCTCCTCTTTCATTAGTTAACATATCCCCTATCGTATAAGTCTTGTGTTCCCATGATTGCACCATTCTAAGGGTATCTATAAGTTGACGAATATCCGCTGCTGTCATCTGCTCACCTCTTTTTATCGTGTCATAATACAAGAGTTGAATTAAATGCTCTGCAAATACCTCCGTACTCTCTTTAGGTATGATGGCTACCTCTTCTGGCAGAAAATCTTTTACTCGCTCAACGGTCTGTACAAGTCCTTCTATGTCATAGCGTTCCAAATCATATGTTAGCCAACTCATCCCTATATCTAAAAGCACTTCTTGATTTACATAAAGCCCTAGTAGCTGAACATCGTATGGCAAAATCTTCAGCTGATTATCATATGTACATAATCTTTTAATATTAGGGTGTATTTGATTGCTATAATAGTCTTGAACAGGAATAGGTTTTAATACACCTTTATCAATATACGTTTCATATGGCAATCCTTCTAAGCGAATAACTTCGGGACCTGTGCATGCCATTAGTTCTGTTGATATCTTTTGGAGGTCTTGTAAACTTAACTCATAGACCTCCTGTTCCTTTTCATGATTAATGCTATATATTCCCTCTTTTTGTGCATTAAACATCAATGGTACATGCCAAAATCCATCGATATACCTACTCGTTACATATTCTTTGCATGTAATATTATTAGGATTATCTTTATACTCAACATTCTGTAATGCATTCTTATTTGTATTTACAGACTTTATATAAAAACCTATCCCAAAACCACTCATAGCTATACACCCTATCAGCCCTCCAATAATTATTTTCCATTTCACTATCTCTCCCTCTTCTCTGCTACCATTTATTGAACCTGATTAAGCATTAAGTAGTTCATAACGTTCTTAATACTTGTGTCCTCATCTTGCTCCCCTGATAAAGCCATCCATACTTGATCCTTTATGCACTGTACAGTCATATTTTCGATATAGAAGCCTTGTGCCTCATCAATACCTTCTAGAGTCTTTTCAATCTTACGTTGTTTATCTGCATCCTTTGTCATCTCTGCCTTTTTAGCGTAGATATCCAACGCCTCTACTGTTACAGGTATCTGTGTCCACAATGTTTGGATGCCATAGCTTATGGTATGTTCAAAAAAGTCTCCGATAATCTCTTTTTTCTCTGTGGTTGTTGCACCATATAAACCATTTGTCTTTATGAAACTATACCCCTCTTTTGATTTAGGCCCTGTATAGAATGTATAGCCTGGTATAGTTGTCTCTATCCTTAAAGTAGTCAGTGGGATGCACACAATTTGACTTTTTTGATCCTTATCATCTTTCATAACGTCATCATATGTATAGGTAGGATGCTCCCAATTTTGTAATTGCTTTAATTGCTTCATCAATACACGAAGGTCTTCTTCTGTTAATTGCTTTCCGCTTTGAATCGTATCATGATAAAGCATCTGCACCATATCCTCTACCAGATATACCAGGCTGTACTTACTTAAAAAATAAACACCTTCGGCATTTGCCTTTTCTAATTCTTCCCCTACTTTCATAAAGTCATCTATTGTATAATCCGTAAAATCATAAGTAATGCCTAGCTTCTGCAAGAGTGCTTCATTGACAAATAGTTCTGGTATCATGATATTGGTTGGTATTATCTTTAATTTACCATCATACTCACAGAGTTCTCTCACGCGTGGATGTATAGTTGCCTTAATCTCTTCACTTATTGGAAGTTCTTTTAGTATGCCTTTTTCTAGGTAAGTCTCATAAGGTAACCCCTCTAATCGGATAATTTCTGGCGCATTCCCTGTAAGAAGCTCTGTTGATATGACCTGTAACTCTTGTGTTGTAACTGTTCGAAAGTCATTTGGTTCCTCATACTTGACTGTGTACTTGTCTTCATTACTTGTGTTATATGCCTGGACTATCAGCGGAAAATCAGTCCCCCAATAGATATATGATTCAGCACTTATCTGCTTAGGGTCTTCTACCTGAGCACTCTCATTTGGTGTAGGCTTTGCAACCTCACTTTTGGTACTCTCACTCGGTGTAAGCGCTGTGTCTTTCTCTTGAACAACTGCACCATTTGTTGGATTTTCCACCTCTGGCACCTCACTACTACACCCTACACTTACTACTGCTATAAGCCCTATTGCACACATTTTTTTCACTTTCATGACTACCCCTCCTAGAATGATTATCTATCCTAAGTATGAAGGGTTTTTCTTACAATCCCTCTAATAAATTCTTTCGATTTTCTTAAGATTTGTTTAATGTAAAATTCTTTTTATTTTTTTCAACAAACTCACTTCTTTAATTGTATTACTAATGAAATCGTCTTTAAAAACGTACACTACATTCTATATATAATAATCAAAGGAGTATTCATTATGAAAACACAATTAACAAAAAAATTAACTATATTAGGTATGGCAATACTTGGCGCAGTAGGTGTCTTAACAGGCTGTGCTGCATCTGTTGCTACACCTAATCCAGAGCCAACAAAAACTGAAAAGCCTAGTACACCTGATGCTACTTCTCCAACCGGCCCTCGTAAAATGATTGATATAGATGGCAATCGTTTTGCATTCTTAAATGACGGCCAAGCCTTCGAGAAAGAATACCTTCAACTTGGTGAAGAAGTCGGTACACTTAACAATGGAAAGCTTTATAAACTAGGTAATTACGACTCTTCATTTAGAATAGCTTTTGAATATGAGGGTGCTTACTATCTTTGTGAAAATGTAGGTAAATCTGATGATAGTACAATGGATATTGCCGCATACCTTGAAACTGCAAAATTAGAATCTCAGGTAATCTTTGCTGATATCCTTGATCACATGGGTGCTCATATCCTTAATGCTATTTCACAAGAAGATGCAGCTAAAATGCTTACTGCTTTTAAAGATGCTAAAATCGTAGAGCTAGATGAAGCTGGCCACGCTGCTATCGCCAAAGCGCAGTCAGAAGATAAGTCTTACATGCTTACATTTATGCTTGAAGATAATACACTCTTCACAAGCTACATCATTCCTAGTATGAACTATATAACAATCGGTGATTACACATGTGAATTAGAAGGCTTCAATGAACAATTCGGTGATTTCTTCAAAGACCTTGTAGTTCCTGAAAATATCATTATGAACTAAATAAAAGCCAAAGAGGTTCTGAAATATTCCTTATTTCAGAACCTCTTTGACTTTTTATTATTTGTTTTTAGATAGGTATGTAAACGCTAAAACTAGTCCCTTCTCCTACTTTGCTTGTGCATTCAATTCTTCCATTATGTTCCTCTACTATATATTTACATATGGACAGTCCTAGTCCTGAACCCGCAATCGTACTATTCCTTGACTTTTCTCCTCTATAAAATTTATCAAATACATAGGGAATGTCTAAATGCTCGATGCCCTTCCCCTTATCCTTCACACTTATAATGATGTGATTATCACAGCACCTGCTTTGAATGCCTATCCATCCTCCATCTACTGCATACTTGATACTATTGCTTACAAGGTTTTCTATCACCTGCGTCATACGCCTTGTATCAATCTCAATCAGGCGGTTAGGTGCATCATTCTGCAACTCACATATCATCCCTGCTTTCTCAATCACCAGCTTCAATTCTTCCGTAGCTTTTTGAAAATAATCCGTAAAATATACTTCTGTTTTTTCTATAGTCAGCACATGAAGTTCTGCTTTTGAATGCTCTAATAAATCATTAATCATACTATTAAGGGCATCTGCCTTGTTCATAATGACACTAGCATATCTTTTTCTTTTTTCAGGGTCAGTAATGACACCATCTCCTAGTCCCTCACTGTACGCTTTAATAGAAGATAAAGGCGTTTTTAAATCATGTGATATACAAGCTATAAGCTCCTTTTGAGCTTTCTTAAGTTTGTTTTCCCTTTCTTGCTTTGCCTTTAACTCATCTCTCATCAGTTCAAATACATAGGCAAGGCTTCCTATTTCACTGCTTTTAATCTCCTTATCTAATGCCTCCCCTACTACTACATCATAATCACCCTTAATGATGCTTTCTGATGATAAGCAAATCTTCTCTATAGGTTTTAGAAACTGCCTCTTTATATAAAGTCCATAACTTAGCATTGCTATCCCTAATCCACCTATCGCAAGCATAAGGGGGCCAAACAAATCAAGAATCATCTCCCTATCTGAATACCTATAGGCTTCTTCTTTAGGTATCAGAAACAAAGCAAATCCACGGGCTTCTCCGTCTTTCTGGATGATGAAGGTACTCTTTACAAGCCCCTCATTTTCTTTCCAAAAGCTCTTATCAAACTGAGCTACTTCTACTAGTGGGACTTCATCTCCAAATCCAAATACCTCGTCTGCATAATGTACCTTACCTTTCAAGTCAACGACTGCATAAGCATACGGGGTATCTGGTATTTCTCCATTCTCTAACGCTTTTAATGCATCTACGACCAAAAGCCTTGTATGATTATACAAGGCTTCTTCCCGCAACGGTTCGATTCTTAATATTCCCCATAAGAGTGCTCCTATAAAAATCCCCATGATGAACACACTACTTACACCATATCCTATGCCACTTTTCTTCCCTTTCATACGTCTCACTCGGATAATTTGTACCCTACTCCCCATATGGTTTTGATAAGGTCTAGTTGGTAGACACTTAGTTTTTCTCTTAGCCTTTTGATGTAGACGACCACACTTCCCGTATCACCATACTCTTCATACCCCCATACCTGACCATAGATTTGGTCCTTTGAGAATACTTGCCCATGATGACCCATGAGAAAGTATAAAATCTCAAATTCTTTTGTGGTAAGTTCTAAAATCTGGCCACCTACTGTTGCTGTATAACTTTTCTTATTCAGCTGCAAGTCACCTATACTTACACACTCTGTATCTTTCGCTTCTTTATCCAGTCCACCAGTGTACCTTCTAAGATGTGCCTTCACTCTAGCCACTAATTCAAGCGGACTGAAAGGTTTGGTCACATAATCATCTGCTCCTATGCCTAGACAAATGACTTTATCCATCTCTCCATTTTTTGCAGATACCATCACAATAGGAATAGACGTAGTCTTACGCATCGTCTTGCAAAGCTCTATACCATCTATCTTAGGGAGCATGATATCTAGAAGCACAAGGTCTGGCTGCGCTTTTCTAAAAAGCTCAAGTCCTGATTCCCCATCCAGTGCCATAGCTACTTCATAACCTTCCACCTCTAAATAATCTCTCAAAATCTCTGCTAGCTCTCTTTCATCTTCTACAATTAGAATACGGTATGCCACTTCTATCCCCTACTTTCTTAGTCTTAGTCTACCAACCTCTTTCCTTTAAGAAGCTATAGACCCTCTCTTCTCTTTCCTTATCTTCTTCATGTCTAAAACTATTCATCTCCAAAATGCCATCTATACGCCCATCTCTTAAAAAGATAATACGATTCCCCCTTATAGCCGCCTTTAAGTCGTGGGTCACCATGACGATGGACTGCCCACTAGCTGCTATTTCGGAAAAGATATCGAGTACATTTTCCCCTTGTGCTGAATTAAGTGATCCCGTCGGTTCATCTGCAAAAAGGATTTTAGGTTGATTAATAAGTGCTCTACAAATAGCCACCCTTTGTCTTTGCCCTCCTGATAATTGATGTGGATACTTATCCTTATGTTCTGTAAGTTCCATCTGTGCCAAAAGTTCCTGTATGTGTGTGTGTATTGCTTTCTTATCTTTTGACATCTTATAAGTTGGACTCCATATATTCTCCTGCACTGTTAAGTCAGGGATGAGATGTATCCCTTGAAAAACAAATCCTATCTTTTCTTTTCTTAATTTTGCAAGCTTACATTCCTTATAGTTCTGTATCGGCTCCCCTTGTAAGTAAACTTCACCACTTGTTACTTCATCCATTCCACTAAGCAAATACAGTAATGTGGATTTTCCTGAGCCTGAACTTCCCATAATGACTGTGAAATCACCTTCATAAACTTCTACATTCAAGTTCTTAATTACATTATTCATCTGCCCATCATTAATAAAACTTTTACACAGTAAATTTGATTTTATTATAACATTTTTTTCTGCCATTTCTACCATCTCCCTTACTCTTGATTAAGTGTTTTTATTCCCACCTTAAACAAAGACCTTGATGAAAATATACAACTTATTAAAAACAATACAATAACGACACCATTTACAATCCCTAGCTTATATAAATCATAAAAGACTGGATACTTTTCAAATCCAAACATCATTAAGGCAAGAGACATCACCTTTGGGTAGGTTACTACAAAAAGAGGTAGCGTCACACCACTTGCTATCACTGCAATCATCCCGATATACCACATATTCACCCTTAATAAATGTCTACTATCATAGCCGATACTTTTATAAATACTATTAGTTTTTTCATTATTTAAATTCCGAAGAACTACAATCCCAAATATATTGATAAAACCCATAAGCATAATGAAAAGCATAAACGGTACCAGCACTTTTTCTTGTGGTTCTGTAATCATATCTAATATGGCTTTAAACATTTCTTCACGATTAGTAATCTTAATACCATCACCATAGACATCCTTGTAATAGTGATTAAATGCCTCTCTATCAACGCCTTCCTTCAAGTAGATAGACATCGTATTGTAGCCAAAAGGTGCCCCTTCTCTATCCCATGAACTTCCTAACATCCTCACGCCACGCCCCATACCATAGTAACTCTGAAAAATACCCGTCACTAAAAAACTTTTAGGCTTTCCATCTATCATGATCTGTACATAGTCTCCTATTTCTTTTTCAAGTTCCTTTGCTACAATCGATGTGACGACCACTTCATCTGAGTATTTAGGATTTCTTCCCTCTATGACAGGCACTTCCAATCCTTCTAACGTCTCAAAGAAATACCCCTGTACGTTGGGGTCTACCATCCCTTCCTGCCATTTAAATGCCACGCCCATATCTGGATTTTGTCGGACAATACGCTCTACTTGTGCATCTTCTTCTAATGTTTGATACGCCTTTTCAAACTGGTCTTTATCATTAGTTTGGAAAAACACATCGCCTTTATCAAAGCCTAGCCAATAATAGTTTTGTTCTGAAAGAGAGGCTACTGTATCAATGGATGCCATAGCAAAATTCACGCCATATAGGGATACAACAGCCGTCAAAATAATAAACACTGTATTTTTTCGCTCTCTTTTCATACTTCTCATCGCCATACTTAAAGGTGAAAAAGATTGCACACTACTTCTCCCCACCTTCAGCGGTTTCTTCTTTCCTAAAGTACTTTGCCTATTGGAAAAGATAGCTACCGGACTTATCCGACGTGTACGCTTCATTACACTATAAATACTTAGGGCGACTACCCCTAACATAATGCTATAAGTAATAACCGCTGGTATCAGCAATGTCCCACCTGATTTCACACCTATGGTTTGAAATGCCTGCTCTAAAAACAAATACGAGATACCTTTAGAACCTACTACCCCTAGTGTTACCCCTAAAGCTGCTACAAATAAATAAGCTTTCATATACATCCCTAGAATCTCTTTAGAACGATAGCCTATTGTCTTATAGATTGCGATTGTCTTCAAATCCGTAAGGAGTGTATTTCTTACTAAGAACCTGATAATAATGCAGCTTACAATGAGGATAATGATACCTCCCCCAAAGAGAACCCCACCTAAAATTTGTCCTGTAATAAGATTAAAATCAATCATATTTTGAATGGTCATCATTCCTGCATTTAAGTAACCTCCGTTATTTCTACGCATAGCTGTTACTATATCTGTTCCATTTGTGCCATCTTCACCATAAACCATAAGTACTTTTGTTGTCGTTAATGACTCTGGTATATCTTTTACAATGAAAGCACAAGAAGTTGCTAGACTACTCATATAGGGTTCCACAACAAATGCCTTAATCCTATACTCATACTTTTCCTCGCCTACTGTAAGAATAATGGTATCCCCTACCTCTAGTTCATACTGTCTTCGTACAACCTCTGGCAATAGGCATTCACCTTCTGCTAAAGGAAGCTGCTTCTCACTGGTATACCTTAAATTCTGATGTACACTTTCTTTATAGGGCATTAATTCAAAGAAACCTTCTATCTTTTCCCCGTCTTTAGCTATTACTTCATTGAAAGAATAACTCTCGAGTGTCTCAACCTTTGCAATGCCTTTTGTCTTTTCTATGGTAGCCATAAGTTCCTCATATCCTTCTACCGAATGGTCCCTCAAAAAAAAGCGTACACTCGGTGGTCTACATTCCTCTACCAATTCTAAAAAAGGCTTCTCTAAAGATAAAATAATGCTCATCGAACTTGTCAGTAGTAAGCTACATATCAATGTAATAAGAAAAATAATACTTGTTTGAAACTTTTTATGCCTTAATTTTTTCAACCATATCATACTGCTGTCCCCCATCCTCTTGTTTCTAAATACAGTATGTCATCCAAAAATAAAATAAAAAGTGTAACTTTATTAAAAAAAATTAAAAGCTCTACTCCCCCTCATTAAAGGGTGGAATAAAGCTTTCACTTGCTGTATCGCCTTCTTGGATAAAGCCATTTTCAATGCCTAGACTTATGGCATAATCCACTATGTATTCATAATGTGCTGGACTTAGCTTCTGACTAAGCTTCGAATGGTCTTTCACCTGCTCTAATGGTGTGTATTGATTCATAAGACTAAGGTATACTCTATCTCCGTAAGTCTCATAGATATAGTCCACGATTTTCTTTGTATCAAACAAAAGTCCTGGCAGCATCAGATGCCTGATAATCACACCTTTTTGAATCATGCCTTCTTCATCAAACTGCGCTTCACCTACTTGCTTTACCATTTCTTCAATTGCATGCTTTACGTAGTCAGTATACCTTGGCGCTTTTGAATAATCCTTGGCATACTTATCCTTGAAGTATTTAAAGTCTGGGAGGTATACATCTACGATTCCTTCTAGACTTCTAATGGTCTCTACTGTTTCATACCCACTACTATTGTAGACAATCGGTATCTGTAATCCTTTGCTTTTCGCTAACTTTATAGCTTCTATGATCTGGATGACATAGTGAGTCGGGGTGACTAGATTAATATTATGTGCCCCTTCTTCTTGTAATCTCAGAAACTGCTGCGCCAGCTCTGCTATCTCTAATTCTCTACCCTTACCCTCTGTGCTAATCTCGTAGTTCTGACAAAAGACACACTTCAAAGTACAGTGGGAGAAGAATACAGTCCCTGATCCTCTCTCTCCAGATATGCAAGGCTCCTCCCACTGGTGCAAGGCCGCTCGTGCTATCCTCACCTTTGCCCCTGCTCTACAAAACCCCTGTTGTCCTTCTAATCGATTCACGCCACACACCCTTGGGCAAAGCTTACATGATTCTAATCCCATGCTCTTATTTCCCTTCTACTATCGCCTCTTTTACTTTCTTTTTCTTCGGTTTTGGCATTGGTAACTCTTGATAAGTAGCTTCTACAAATGCCGTTAGAAGTGGTATATCTTCTAAGTCTTCTACCATATAGTATGGCTTAGCTCCTGGATAGGGTGGTTCTTCTAGCGGTTCACCTAAGATTTCTCGCCCTTTTGTCGTTGGTTTAATAAAAAGCTGATTGTCACAGATAAGACCTATAATCTTTCCATTACAATACACGCCGTATTCTCCAAACATCTTTTTGTAAGTAATCTCCCCTACACCTCTCATTTGCTCACATGCATAAGTTACAAACTCTAACGTTGATGCCATCTTGCTTCCTCCTGTATCCCTTTTTTCTTTTGTCTGTTACTTCGTATCTATCTTAAAAGTATAGCCATCCTTAAAGTTTTCTCTAAAGTAGAATTGTAATTCTTTTTCGATCTGGTCGTATACAATACTCCACGCAGTAGTCTCATATACCTCAGTATAATGACTTTGTGCCACTGCTTGCAATGCATTAAAGATAAGATTCTCATCTAC
Source organism: Cellulosilyticaceae bacterium (assembly GCA_051656485.1). Taxonomy (GTDB): domain Bacteria; phylum Bacillota; class Clostridia; order Lachnospirales; family Cellulosilyticaceae; genus JBOFDK01. The sequence continues at coordinate 6,109 of JBOGBZ010000197.1, read as the reverse complement.
TTGTTGTTTCTCTTCTACGACTTGCATCAAGACTTTATATCTCTCATGAGGCTGTTCACTCCCTACCCCATACTTCTCCCCTTCAGTGAGATAGAAGTTGGTAACTACAGGCGTCTCAGTAACATGCATTTCATTATCTATATATTCTACTACAACTGCATTCCCCTCTGCATCACTTATTGCCAGGTGATGCATCATCCCTGCTGACGTATGCATATCGTACTGTCTAAGTATTTCCAATGCTTCTTCTACATTCCCGGCATAGTCAAGCATCATTCTGATAGCTGTGGTAGTGGTCAGATCGTTTTTATCACTTACTTGATTGGTTCTCTCCTCTGTATCAATGACCAAATCTGCCACACAGAGACCTTTCTCATTGATACCATCTAGAGGTACATAGATAGCTGCTTGGCTCATTATGCCATTCATCATCCCCTCTGGTTTATAATCTTCTCCAAAGTTAAGGAACTCTAGATTCGCTGTCGAGATGGATTCATAGCCATTTTCAGGTTTTGTATGTACAATCATTGTCTGACACGCATCCCAATCAAAGTTGCGTCCAAAGTATGCTTTGCCTTCTTCATCTTGCATTGCAATCGTACTACACCCCATTGGCCCTGTCTCTATAGGCACCTGATAAAACCCATGAGATAAGAACTGTGATACATAAGCCGCTACTTCCTCATCACTACTAGCTCCCCCTTGACCTACAAATGCTTCTAGTCCATAATCCCCTTCATAAGTCATATGATAAAGTCCTGGCTCTAGCATTTTGATACTTCCTGCTGCGGCTATCTGATCTTTAAATAAACAGTATCCTCCTACAAGTCCAACACTTACGATCAATACAATGATAACCCCTATACTTATTAATACCTTTTTCCACACTTTCATATCTATCCCCTCCCTTACTATGTTTAGTGCAACTTTAAGCTTTCTAATACTTTAGATACAAAAAAATCCTAGAATACATGAATCTTTTCTTCGTTCACGTCATTCTAGGATTAGTCTTTGATTAATTAAAGTAATGCTTTACCCCATCATAGCATTTTTATTACTCAATGTCACTGCTTAAATAAGACCTTTATTACTATTGTATTTTTATGATAACCAGTTCCATATTATGTTATAATCAACATTACAATTATATAGGTTGCTGTTTACTGCTGGTATTTTTTTGATAGCACTACTAACCTTTATAGTAGAACTTATAGAAAAGATAACAAAAAAGAAATAGTAGCCCTGATCCGCATTGGTGCGCTACTATTTCTATAAGTTAGAATAACTAGTGATACCAGTTGCCTAAGCAACTAGAAATTGTACTAAGAAGGATGCTACCAACATCCTTCTTTTTTATTACCTCCATTATATCACCTTTAATCTATTCTATTCAAGTTTTTTAACTCTCCTCTATTTGCCCATTATTTTTATTCACTAGTCATATTTTTATAACCTGTCTTATATAATAGAGTAAAGACCACTTGCGGGTGTGGTACAATGGCAGAACATCAGCTTCCCAAGCTGAGGACGCGGGTCCGATTCCCGTCATCCGCTCTCTAATCATTTTTCAGTAGACTCTTTCATTTGAAAGGGTTTATTTTTATGCTATAACTGTTTCCAAAATCTCTTCAATCTCCTCATTAGATAGATTTTCGAATGATAAGATGACTGCATGCTCGTTATACACAAGCATCGTTGTGATTCTCATGATGCCACTTTCCTCATCCTCTGTTAATTTGAAAGTGATCCCTTTCTTAGATATATAGGTTCTCTTATTCTCAACCGGTTTGGTACTTGTAATCACATTGACTTCTATACCTTTTTCATCTGGTTCGAATTGCGTTAATTGTTTTATTTCAAAAACTCCTGCATTATATCTGAAGTTGGCCACAAGCTGCCCTTGATTCAAGAGTGAATCCTGCCCATGTATATATTCTGTATACGTCACATCGCCTTCTTGTTCATACACACTTTCAAATATATTATCGATCCCTACATCTTTGCATGCTGTCGCATAATCTTTATAAGTAAATTCTGTTACCTCAACTTCATTTACTTCATTATTTGTCCAATTACTGCCGTCATCAGACAAATTTACCGGATATATTTCTTTACGTACTTCTTTTGATAACCATGTGTTTGTATCTTGCTGATTTTCTTTTGAAACTACATAAGCATCATTTTTGTCATCTAGAATATTTGGATTTTCGAACAATTGATTTGATGCATCTTTTGATGTTACTGGTGTTGTACTTAGTCCATAATCCGTCATTTGAATATCTCTGAAATGATTGACCATAGCATATACAGACCCTCCCATAATCATTGTTGCCACTGCAAATCCCGCTACTTTCATTGTTCCTCTTTTAATTTTCATTACTCTATTCCCCTTTTCTTTTTGTTTGATTTTAAATACAAAGGACTCTGGCATTTCTATTTCTTGTTGAAACCCTTGTAAATTACATAACTCTTTTGACAACTTCTCCACTTTCTCATAGTTTTCATTGGCTATTTCTCTATCAAGCTGCTCTTTCAACATTGTGATTGATTTATTTTGTTTTGTTTGCATCCTACATACTCCTTTCACTAGTCGCATAAGTGCTCTTACTTAGCGTCCCATCTATATATGTTCTAATGTGAACGATGTAACATTTAAAATTCACCTAGTTTTAATTGTTGTACGATTGATTTTATTTCTTTTCTTAGCCTTACAAATTTCATTCGTACGGCAACTTCACTTACACCCATCTCTTTAGCTATTTCACGCATAGAAAGATTTTTTATATAATAACTGCCATATAGTGCTCTATTTTTCATTGATAAATGCTCAAGCACTTCATCTTTATAGCACTCTATTGGAATATTATTTTCATGCGTTATACACATTTGATCAAAGATATCATCTTCCTCACTTACCATTGCTTTTTCTGCCTCTACAACAAATTCTCTTTTTTTCTTTCTGTTATATGCCATTATCAAATTCTTTGCTGTTGTATATAAAAAAGCTTCTGGCTTTATATGCTTTTCAAATAACTTTCCCTTTTGATAAGCTATACAAAAGACTTCTTGTGTTAAATCTTGTGCGCATTCCCAATCTCCACTCATTGCTAATACATAATTGAACACCTTTGCATAGTTATCCCTACATATCGTTTCAAACTTTTGCATTTTATCACCTCATGTATATATGTCCCTTTACTCGTTATGTAACAATTTATTTTCTACATACTATACCATCAAAAGTAAGACCCTGTTACACTACTTCGTAACAGGGCCTTGTTGCATTATTATTTTTCTACTTGAGAAATCTATCCAAAATAGTACACCTACTTCTGTATTCCTAAACCCATATGCCATACCATGCAGTTCTAATAAATGTTTTACAATAGCTAATCCTAGTCCTGTCCCTCTAATAATCTCTGATGTTTCATTTCTTTTGCCTTTATAGAAGGCATCCCATAGATGTAGCATCACCTCATCATCTATCGGTGGACCATTGTTTGCTATACTAAGTCTTCCATCTTCTAGCTTTATTTCTATCTTTCCATTTTGGGGTATATGCGTCACTGCATTATCCAGTAGATTACCTATGACTTGCTGCATCCTTTTGTAATCCCCCTGAATACTTGTAGCTTCATCACACACTATATGCACTACTGCTTCCTTCGCTTCAAACAAGGCTTTTTTCTCTTTCACAATACTTTGTACTGCTTGTTCTAAATCAAACACTTCTTCCTTCAGCACATAAGCCTTACTCTCTAGCTTAGATAAGTCTAGCATTTCTAATATTAATGCATCCATCTTATCTACTTCATCCATAACTACATCTGCATAATAATCTCTTTTCTCCGCTACAACATTTGCTTTAATCATTTCGCTATAAGTTCGAATAATGCCTAGTGGTGTCTTTAACTCATGCCCAATAGCATCTATAAGTTGCCTTCTACTTTTTTCTATGAGTTGTTGTTGTTCATAGACCTCTACTAGCCCTTTTATAAGGATGATTCCTAGGACTACTACAACTATCAGTGCGAAACCATAGATAGTCAAAAGTGTTGGTAGTATAATTTCATAAGGATAAAATGCTGAAGCAATACTCATATAGTAAGTCTTGCCCGCTACTATAATAGGCCTCGTAATGCCTACCTCTACTTTATCCCAAGTAGTATTTCCCTGTAATATACGTATGCCACCGTCTACCTTTACATCGTCTCCTGCTGTATCTAGTCTTGCTTCACAAGAAGCATAACGTTCAATAGTCTTCTCATTCATGATATAACTTTTAAAATCATTCACATCTTGCCCTAATCTTGGTACAGATTCAAAGTAATCCAGTGCAAAGTCTGCCTCTATAGACTCTAGCTTTTCTTTTCCTGATACTTCAAACGCATAAACTTTTATAGTCTCTTCTGTCTGTTCTTTATACACCTCTATCTTCTCTGGTATGACTTCCTCGTCTACCACATAGCCGCTAATAGCTAAATCGTACGCAGATACCCTTATCATTTCATGCGTCAGCTCAAAAAAATCTATCATTTCTGCTTGTGTCATATACTTATCTAGATCGATAAAACGCTCTTTACTCCCTCTCGTCATACCCGTTGCTTTAATCTTACCTAAAGGTCCTTCTGTTACGGAAAGTATATTCCCTGGCTTCAGCATTTCATTGCCTTCTGTATCAAAAAAAGCTACCTTTGTATAAAAAGCTTCATTACTCATACTATTGATGCGAAAGCGAATACTCGTGGCTATCTCTGCCAACGTATCTTCATAAGTAATATATGCTCCATTCTCCCCTTGCTGCTGCTCATACACTTGCATCTCCGAAGTAAAAATATTTTCTACTGTTTCATGTAGTCTTACAGTACGTCCCTCATAACTATCTATACAGTTTTCCCTTTGTATCCATGTAAAGAGTCCCATCATTCCTACATAGATTGCCCCTAGTATAAGACTTACTTTGCCTATAATCTTTCGAACTTCTATAGACTTTTTCATCCCCTCACCTCGAATCTATAGCCTACTTTGATAATTGTATGAATATAGTTGCTACACTCACCCAATGCTTTCCGTAGCTTCTTCATATGTGTATCTATCACTCGATCATTACCCTCAAAATCATAGCCCCACAATTTAACGATAAATTGCTCTCTCGTAATAATTTGATTCTTATTTTGAATAAGATAGAGAAGCATTTCATATTCTTTAGGTGCCAATTCTACCTCTTGCCCTTTTACATAGACCCTATGATTTTTGCAATCAATCATGATATCCCCTGCCAATAGCTTCTCCTCTACCATGATGCCCTTCGCTCTCTTAATATTAGAAGTTACCTTTGCTCCTAATACCGCTAGTGAGAAAGGTTTTGTCACATAATCATCTGCTCCTAATTCATAACCATATACTTGGTCATCCTCATCTCCCTTTGCAGTCAAAAAGATAATAGGTACTTCACTAACCTTACGTATTTCTCTACATACCGAAAAACCATCTAACTTTGGCATCATAATATCTAGTAACACCAAATCAAAGGTTTCTTCTTGCAATTTTTCTAATGCTTCTATACCATTATCTGCACAAGTTACTCTGTAACTTTTACTTTGCAAATAATCTACCATCACTTCTTCAAGACGTTTTTCATCTTCTACTACAAGCACACTATGCATAACATCCCTCCTTTCCCCTATTGTCTCTTATTCGTCTGTCTTTTCTGTGTCTTCTCTTTAAAAAACTCAAAAAAATCTCTTGAAGGTACTGTAACATACATTCGAGAGATTTTTCTACTCTTATTTTTAAAAACGAATTTGACACTTAGGCCAACCTTTAACAATGGCATTCCTTAGTTCTATTTTTTCCACAGGTTATAGCTATAAAGTAGCTCATTATCCCCAATATTGTCCCACTCTGTAGATTAATCTTAGGTAACGCGTAATTAAACATAAAAAAAGAGCACATTATCTGTGCTCTTTTTATGCCCAAGACCGGAATCGAACCGGTACGGATGTTACTCCGCAGGATTTTAAGTCCTGTGCGTCTGCCAGTTCCGCCACTTGGGCATACAATGGTCGCTATAGGGCTCGAACCTATGACCCCCTGCTTGTAAGGCAGG
>JBOGBZ010000196.1:0-15814 GCA_051656485.1 Cellulosilyticaceae bacterium | reverse complement strand
GTGCGACTTTAGAAGAGCAGTTGAAGAATGATTATGTTTATGCACGCATTACGGATAGAGAGACAGAAGATATGGTAGGCACATTACGTAATATTTATCCTTATATATTAGGTGCAGAGAAGGTAGCTGTAGCAGGAAGGCGTAAGGATGATACGACTAAACAAGCGGACTTTGTAGCTAAACGCAAAAAATCAATGGTAGAGCTTTTTAGCGACTTTATCGACTTCGTAAGTGAGGAGAGCTTCGAGGAAGAAGAAAAAGTAGCCATGGCAGAAATGATTAAGAAAATAGAGGAGGCGAACAATGAGGCCTAAACAACTTATAATGAAAGCCTTTGGACCTTATGGGGGAACAGAGGTTATCGACTTTACGCTTTTAGCGGATACCAATATGTTTTTGATCCATGGCCCTACTGGTGCGGGTAAAACCACTATCCTAGATGCGATTTGCTACGCATTGTATGGGCAGACCAATGGCGGTGAGCGTACAGCTGAAACGATGCGAAGTAAGTTTGCCAAGGAAGATGAAGGGGCAGAAGTAGAGCTTATCTTTAGCATCCGAGAAAATGAATACAAAATCACCAGATCACCTCGTTTTGAACGCCCTAAAAAAAGAGGAGAAGGCACCACAACGGAAGAAACAAGAGCTACGCTATACCAAAAAAGTGGGGAAGATTATGTCCTACTTGCTGCAAAACCTGTGGAAGTGGAACGCAAAATCCAGGAGTTACTCACTTTCAATATCAATCAGTTCAGACAAGTCATTATGATTGCACAAAATAAATTCCGTGAACTCCTTACAGCACCAAGCGTTGAAAGACAAAAGATTCTTCAAGATATCTTTGAGACAGGTATTTATCAAAGCATGGAAAAAAACTTAGAACAAATCAATGCCCGCCTAACAGACCAAGTGAAAGAAAAGGCACATAGTTATGGAACGATTCTAGACGCCATTGACCACGAGGGGCATGAGACGTTACAACAATATAAAGAAACAAAAGTAATCGGTAATGCCAAAGAAGTCATCCAGCTTCTAGGCGAAATGAAAGTTACAAAAAATGAAACGATTGCGCATCAAACCGTAAAAATCAAGAATCTTAAACAACAATTAGAAGTACTCCAAAAACAACTCATAGAAGCTACAGAGAAACAAAATAACTATACAAAAAAATTAGCTTATGAGAAGCAATTAACAGCATTTAAAGAAGAAGAACCTAAGTACCAAAGGCTCAAAGAACAGCTAGAAAAAGCCAATCAAATAGCACCGCTTGTAGTGCTAGAAGAAAGTCTACAGACAGCAGAAAGTAGTCTCAAGCACTTAAATCAAGTGATAGAAGATGCTAAAGTGAAAAAGGCACAGCTTACAGAAACCTTTGGTATATGGAAAGAAAAGAAAGAAAGCTTACTAGCAGGTGAGGGGCATATAGAGGAACTAACCAAAGAATACCAACACCTTGAAAGTTATAGACAACGTGTAGAGTCGTTAGCAGAAGACAAGAACAACTATCAGCGCATCGAACAAACTGTGAAGCAGATCACAGAAAAGATAGCCACTGTGGAAAGTGGCATGATAAAACGCACAGAAGCGTTAAAAGAAGGCGAAGAAGAGCTAGGCAAAAAAGAACACCTTATGAAAAGCATGACTGATACACAAGTGCTTCTAGGAAAAGTAGGTGGTATCTTAGAACGCCAGGTAGAGATAGAAGAAAAGCAAAAAGAAATCCAAGAAACCAGAAATCAGTTCGTCATACTTCGCACCCAAATTACAGAACTTAAGCAAATGGAGATAGCGCATAAGGATGCCTATGATACGCTTTTTGAGAGCTGGATGCTAGGACAAGCTGTACAACTAGCAGATAAGCTTGAAGAAGGGGCAGCATGCCCAGTATGTGGGTCAACCCATCATCCGAAGAAGGCAGAGTCTCATGAAGGCGTCGTCTCAGCAGAGCAACTTAAAGAGAAAGAAAAAACCTTAACGGCACTGCGTACACAAATCATCCAAAAAGAGCAGCAGCAAGAAAAGGAAAAAGAATACGGGATCAAGCTTAAAGAAATGATCGAAGCAACACAGAAAAAGATAGAAGCACAACTCATAGAAAGCAATCTAAATACAGGAGAAGTACTAACGAAAGACTATCAGCAGCAGCTTATCCTTCAATTAGAAGAAGATAAGAAAACACTCCAACACCTTCAAAAGCTCCAAGAAAACCTTCAGCAAAGTAAAGAAAAGTTAGAGGAAGAGAAGAAAGAGCTGCAAAAGCTTATGGAGGAAAAAAATGCCCTTCAGCTTCAGGCGATGGCATTACAAACCAAAATAGAAGCCATCACAAAAGAACTGCCACCAGCATTCCAAGAAAAAGAAGCACTTTACGGAAGACTTGAGACGATCCAAAAAGAACGCCAGGCATTTGAGGCTGAAAAAACAGCGGTAACGGAGCGCCTAGAGAAACTGATGCTAGAAGTGGCACGCTATGAAACTCTCCTAGAAGTCAATGAAAAAGACTATGGTGTACAAGAAAAAGAGTACAAGCTTAAGAAGGAAAGCTTTAGTCAGACCAAACAAACATTAGGGGTAGAAGAAGAGTCGGTATACGAGGCTTTAAAAGAAGTGCTTAGGCAACAAGTGACCCATACAGAAGAACTACAAGACTACACCACAAAGCGAGCAATCGTAGAGGCTGCTTATGAAGAAATCCAAGAAACGGTGAAGGACTTTGATAGTACCCTTGTGGAGGAGCTTCAAGAAAAGTTTAGAGAAAGTACAGAGGCGAAAGAGCAGATTCAGCTAGCGAAGAATACCTTAGAAAGCCAAGTGACTGAGTACACCAAACAATGTGATACATTAGAGGCACTTTATACGACCAATGAAGAAGTATTAAAAGAACAGCAATTAGTGAGCCGTATGACGATGCTCGCGAAAGGCAAAAACACAAAAGGCTTATCTTTTGAACGCTATATTCAAAGTAGTATCTTTGACGAAGTGCTAGAAAGTGCTAATCAAAAATTACGCCCAATGACTTCGTCACGTTATGAGCTTTTCCGAACAGATGATTTAAAGAGAAAAAATGCCCAAGCAGGACTGGATATCGCAGTCATTGATAACTATGTAGGGGAAGTACGACCAGTCAATACGTTATCAGGTGGAGAAAGCTTTATGGCAGCACTAGCGTTAGCTTTAGGCCTTGCAGATGTAATCTCTAGATTAGCAGGAGCGGCAACTCTTGATACGATGTTTATCGATGAAGGTTTTGGAACGCTGGATGAAGAATCTTTAGAAATGGCGATTAAGGTACTCTTAGGCTTACAAGACACAGGAAGATTAGTTGGAATCATATCCCATGTACGTGAACTGAGAGAACAAATACCAGCAAGGCTAGAGATTATAAGCACGAAGAAAGGTAGTCATGCAGCCTTTAGGGTATAGCACAAAAAATACTATCATTACTACTTAAAATAATGTATATTATAATAATGAATAAGAGGCCAGAGGCCAAGGAGTAGAAACGATGGAGAGACAACACATTAAAGCATTATTAGCTGAAAAAATAGCGCCACATAATATCAAAGAAAACGAGGTCATGGCACAACATACGACCTTTAAAATCGGTGGGCCAGCAACGTTCTTTGTATCACCAGCTAGTGTGGAAGAACTTGGGGCAGCCATTCATATATGTAAGACAAACAATATACCCTACTATGTAATGGGGAATGGAAGTAATCTTCTGGTACCAGATGAAGGACTAGAAGGTGTCGTTATAGAAGTATACAAAAATTTAGCAGCGATTGAAGTAAAAGGTGACTGTATAACAGCAGAAGCAGGGGCACTTCTTTCACGTATCGCAAAAGAAGCGTTAGAACATGGTTTAGCAGGCTTTGAGTTCGCACATGGCATTCCAGGGACACTAGGTGGAGCAGTGGCGATGAATGCAGGTGCTTATGGTGGAGAGATGAAAGACGTACTCGTTGATGCCACCATTATCGACCATGAAGGGCAAGTGGTTACGATATCAAAAGATGCGTTAAATTTAAGATATAGACATAGCCTTATCACAGATGAAGGCTACACAGTGGTACGTGCTACCATTAAACTTCAAGCAGGCGATAAAGAAACAATCGGAAACTATATGAAGGACTTAATGGGAAGACGTAAAGATAAGCAGCCACTAGAGTATCCAAGTGCAGGTAGTACTTTCAAACGCCCTGAAGGTTACTTCGCAGGTAAACTCATTATGGATAGTGGCTTAAGAGGACACCAGATAGGTGGTGCACGTGTATCCGATAAACATTGTGGGTTTGTCATTAATACAGGAAATGCTACTTGCAAAGATGTATTAATGCTTATAAACTATGTACAAGAGGAAGTAAAGAGACAGTATGGCGTGACACTAGAGCCAGAAGTAAAAATATTAGGCTAGAAACAGTACACAAGGGATTAGGCGTCGGGAAGGACAGGTGGAGATAAACATAATGGAATTTATAATAGTAACAGGTATGTCAGGAGCTGGCAAAAGTACAGCAATTAATTATTTTGAAGACATGGGATATTACTGTGTCGATAATTTACCACCAACTCTCATTCCAAATTTTGCAGAGCTTATAGGCGATAAAAAGCAACATTACGATAAAGTGGTATTAGGGATAGATATAAGAGGCGGCATCTTGTTTGATGACCTATTCACAAGTTTGACAATGCTTAGAGATAAAGGCTATTCCTATCAAATTATCTTCTTAGATTGTTCAGAAGAAATGCTCATTAAACGCTATAAAGAGACAAGAAGAATGCATCCTTTAGCACGTAATGAACGCATCAATGAAGGTATCGAAAAAGAAAGGCTTATCTTACGCGAAGTCAAAAAACGTGCAGACTATATTATTGATACCACACATATTTTGCCAAAAGACGTACGTGATGTGCTATACAATATTTATCACACCAATAAAACCTTTAAAAACCTGATGATAACAATCGTCGTATTTGGGTTTAAATACGGCATTCCAATCGATGCAGACTTGATCTACGATGTAAGATTTGCACCGAACCCGTATTATGACCCAGTGCTTAGGCCATTAACAGGCAATGATGAAAAAATCAAAGACTTTGTCATGAGTTTTGATGTTACCCGAGAATTTGTAGAAAAATTAAAAGATATGATAAGCTTTCTCATACCACACTATGAGAAAGAAGGAAAAAATCAATTGGTCATTGGCATTGGCTGTACGGGAGGAAAGCACCGTTCAGTCGTTATTGCCAATGAACTCCATGAATTTCTTGAAAAAAGTGGTAATGCAGTAACTATTCAGCATAGAGATATAGATAAAGACAGTAAACGAGGTAAATAGTATGAACACCACACCAAAAAAAGTAGTCGCTATAGGTGGCGGCACAGGACTTTCAACGATGCTACGCGGAATCAAGAAGCATACGACAGATATTACAGCAATTGTTACGGTATCAGATAATGGTGGAGGTTCAGGTGTACTACGCCAAGAAATGAACATTATTCCACCGGGAGATATTCGCAACTGCTTAGTGGCATTGGCAAATACAGAGCCAATGATGAAAAACCTTTTGCAATACCGATTCAAAGAGGGTACATTAAAAGGGCAGAATTTTGGGAATCTCTTTTTAGCGGCACTTACAGACCTTAGCGGTAACTTTGAAAAAGCTGTACAAGTGACAGGCAATGTACTTGCCATTACGGGAAAGGTACTGCCAGTAACTTTAGAGGACGTCGAACTTATTGCCACTTTTGAAAATGGCGTACAAGTGAAAGGTGAGACACAAATAGTAGAGTACAGCAAGAAAGAACGCGTACTCATTAAAGACATTGTACTTTCACCAGAAGCGCCACTTCCCGCAGAAGATGTGATCAAAGCGATTGAAGAAGCAGATGTCATTACATTAGGGCCAGGAAGCCTTTATACAAGTATTATTCCCAACTTACTTGTAAGCCAAGTAGCAAAAGCAATCGCTAAATCAAAAGCACACAAAATCTACATTGCCAATATGATGAGCCAACCAGGGGAGACCACAGGTTTTTCAGTAGAAGACCATATTCGTGTCTTAGAGCAATATGGTGGTGGTAAGCTTGTTGATACAGTGGTTGTAAATAATCAACCGATTGCTGAAGAATACTTGAAAAAGTATACGGAGGACGGTGCCCATTGCTTAATAAAAAATGATGAGGACCCGATATGGGAATCGATTAATTGTATCGAAGCACCACTTGTACGTATTAATCACGAGAAAGAGTATATTAGGCATGATTCAGATAAACTTGCCCAGTATATTTTCAATGAACTATAAAATAAATTGACAAGTATCTAAAGAGGGTGAAAAAAATGTCTTTTTCTTCTGAAGTAAAAAGAGAACTTACAGCTATTGAAAACGATGCGAGACACTGTATGATTGCAGAAATAGGGGCATTTTTATTGATGACAGGCAAAATTGAAGATGAAACAAGTCGCTTTAAGATACAGATGCATGTAGAAAATGAGTCTATTGCTAGAAAATACTTTACAATATTGAAAAAAACTTTTAATATTAATACTGAAGTTACTCTTATCAATCAGCGAAGTAGGCAGAAGCAAACCTACCAGCTTAGGATACTTGCTCAAGAGGATGCGAAGAAAGTACTTCTAGCAACGAGTATTTTAAGTACAGAAGATAAGTCCATGCTTTTGAGACAATACATGGATATGACAACAGTTCAAAGTATTTGTTGTAAGAGAGCGTATTTAAGAGGGGCATTTCTAGGTGGTGGCTCTGTAAGCGACCCCGAGAAAGGGTATCATCTTGAGTTTGTTACACAACATGAAGACCATGCTAAATTTCTACAAGAAATTATGCAAAGTCTAGAGATGGATGCAAAAATAGTAACTAGAAAAGCACACTATGTGGTATACTTAAAAGAAGGTTCACAAATTGTCGATTTACTCAATGTCATGGGGGCACATTTAGCACTTATGGAATTAGAGAATATACGCATTGTGAAAGAAGTAAGAAATAACGTGAATCGCTTAGTCAACTGCGAAACGGCAAACCTCAAAAAAACTGTTTCAGCAGCTGTAAGACAAGTTCAAGACATCGAGTACATTAGAGATACCCAAGGGCTTTCGTCACTACCTGAAAACCTAGAGCAAATCGCAAGGTATCGCTTAGAGTATTCAAGTGCGACACTTAAAGAATTAGGAGAACTCTTAGACCCACCAGTTGGGAAGTCAGGAGTTAATCATAGATTAAAAAAACTAAGTGAAATAGCCAATCAAATGAGGGAGCAAAGAGGAGGATTACCAAAATGATTAGAGAAACAGTTAGTTTACAACTTAAAAATGGATTAGAAGCAAGACCAGCAGCACTTTTTGTACAAATTGCAAGTAAATACGAAAGCCACATTTCAGTAGTCGTACAAGAAAAGCAAGTCAATGCAAAAAGTATCATGGGAATGATGTCTTTAGGATCAATCAAAGGTGCAAACTTAGATCTTATGGTAGATGGTGAAGATGAAAGAGAAGCTGCAGATGCGCTTATCAAGTTTTTAAGTACAGAAGAAGCTGAAGTATAAAAGTATACAGAAGATGGCCTAAGATAGGTCATCTTTTTTTGTACAATAAAAGGGGTATACAAAGCAAGGGAAAGTGTATATAATTAAAGTTATATAATAATTATTATCGATTGGTTACAGAGGAGGCATGCAGATGGATGGTATTCCACAAGAAATAAAAGATAAATTACAAAAGGTGTGTATTTGTAGAGGCATAACAGCAGCTACAATTAAAGAGCATATACGTGAAGGAAAGAGAACATTAGGAGAGATTGCTACCGCTACTGGAGCGACACAAGGCGGCTGTAAAGGGCATAGATGTAGCGAGAAAATACAAAATCTCATCAAAGCATACGAAGAGGGAGAGTGGCAATAAGCCACGCCCTCTTTTTTCATAGAAGTTCTAGCAGATGGACAAACACGCATATACTATAAAAAACGCAAAAGGTGGGTAGGCCTATGGAGAAGTATCAAATGATGATCTATGGTGCAGGAAACTCAGAAATTGCAGAGCGGTTAGAAGAAGAGATGAATGAGGTTTATAGTATACGCAATGCACAGCTGCGGATTTATGCCAAAAGCTATATATTTGCCAATAGTTGTTTTGCTATGTACAAGCGTTTCCAAAGTCTAAAAGAAGAGATGCAGGGGGTTAAAAGCGCAGGTGTCTATGAGTATTCCTATGAGGGAGGCGAAGCGGGTATTAAGACACAGCAACTATATATGGAGGAATGTGCCAATCCAGCGGCCTTTGAGGATTTTTTAGTAGAAGGCATAGAGAAGATGCCAGAAAAAGAAATCATCCTTATACTTATAGGTCAGAGTTATGGGAGAGGATTATTTTTGGATTGCTATACGGCGGTGCCAATGCAACTTACCTATGAGGACTTCTTTGGGATTTTGAGGCGAGTAGGAAAAGAGCATGGTGTATACTTTCATCTTATACTGGATATCAGCTTATGGCATCGGGTCATGCTGCCTTACGAGCTTGCACAAATCCCGTGTATCACCTCACTTTTCATATGGCAGAAGACAAAGAAAGTAGAAGTATTCCCTATCAAAAGATGGATTGAGACGAGTATTTGTAGAGGGGAGCATTGGCTAAAGGTACTTTATAAGGAGTTTGCGGGGTATCGTGTCATTATGCATGCCATGTGGTGGCAACTGTGTCAGAAGAAGTGGCAAGTGTATCGAGAAAATCCTTGTGCACTAACTTGGAAAAATTTCTATGAAAGCTACAAAGACTTGCTAAGTTATGGCGGTACACAAAGTATAAAGGAGAGTGTATCCATCCAAGAATCAGAGATGGAGCAGCAAGAAAACTCAGAAGAATTGACATATGAAGCATGGAAAGATTATTTTTTAAAGCTCTACGAAGAGCATGTAGAAGAAGAAGACTTAGGTTCTTGGCTGGAAGAAATGAAAAATTGTATATCCTACTACAAATTGTAGATTTTTAACATATTACCTTATATAATGTAACTAATAGTCGATAGTAAGGCATAAGGAGGAACGGCATGCAGGCTCAAAAGTTACGATATATAAGGTTTTTAATTTTTACATTTTTATGTGTACCGATGATTGCGCTGGCACAGGAAGTGCCAAGCAGTATTCGTATAGGTTTAGAATCTGTAGCAAAAGATGTGTATGAAGTGGTCATTAAAAGTGAAGATGACTTAACAATAGGTTATTTTAGAGGTGATAGATGGATAGAAGAAGGGACATTGGATACCAATGAAGTCCGTGTGAAGCCCGTAAATGAGACGTATTATACATATCAAGAAGATTATGCTACCTACGAGGAGGCATATGAAGAGGCGATGTATTATGAGGATGCCCTTGTAGCTTATGTACAGCCAGAAGAATACCGTATTTATACACCTTATGCAGCCAATGGCACAGATGAAGTGAGAGCCAATGGGAACCGTGTGAGTATACAAGACAAGACTGGGAATATCCTTCTTGTAAGTGAGAATGATAAAATGCCACTAGGGTTTACAGGGTATTACGATCAGTATGATTTTCCGGTAACGGGTGTAGGAAATGAACGCCTGTATAGAGGTGTTATCGAAGTTGTAAAAGGACAATACAAAGGGTTAACAGCGGTCAGTGTAGTAGACTTTGAAGACTATCTGTATGGCGTAGTGAACAATGAGATGGGTGGTAGTAACCCCATGGAAGCCTTAAAGGCACAAGCAGTAGCGGCAAGGTCTATGGCAGTATTCCAATACAATCGTTACAACACCAGAGGCTATAATTTAGTGGATACAACGTATAGCCAAGTGTATCGAGGTGTCACATCAGAGAATGGCAATACAACAAAAGCAGTGGATGCCACACGTGGTGAGATTGCTTTATACAATGGAAGAGTAGCAGAGACTGTGTATGGTTCAAGTAGTGGTGGGCATACAGAAAATCCAAAATACATATGGGGGAATGATGTACCTTATCTAAGAGGTATTCCTGATCTTTATGAAGAAAACAACCATGATTGGACACGTACCATTACTTTAGCAGATATCGATAAGTGCCTCAAAGATGATGGAATCAATATCGGTCGTGCGAGAGGGATAGAGATTCTAAGCTTTACATCAAGCGGTCGTGTGAAAGAACTCCGCATTATTGGCTCAGAAGGTGACCATATCCTTACGAAAGAAATGCCACGTACATTCTTCCATGCAGCATCAGGCGGCTCACTAAAGAGTACCCTGTATCAGTTCACACCTTATACAGGGAATGAACAAGGGGGAGATGATGAGGATAGCAATACTGGAAGTGGGACAAGCCTAGAAGAAGTCTATGTACAATCCGCAGGTAAGAAAGAGCAAGGAGTATTAGACGGCCTTTATGCAGAAGGCGAAAAGACGCTAGCTAGCCTAGATGGTGATGATACGATTTACATCATGACAGGAGATGGCATGACAAGCAATAAAGCTACCGGTAAGAATCGTACAGTAGATATGGGGAGAGCAGCCAGTGATAGAACCCTTGTTTACGGTGATGTGACACTTTATGGAAAAGGCTTCGGCCATGGCGTAGGGATGTCTCAAAATGGCGCTATATCTATGGCAAAGAAAGGCTATACCTATGATGAGATTTTGAAATACTATTATTCAGGGATAGAGATTCGCTAAGGGAACGCGTATGAAAGTTAAAATATAATTAACGCTACAACTCAAAAGATGCTAATGATTGCTAAATCAAGCATCTTTTTTTGGGAAAGAATTCAATTCTAAGGAATAATGATTTCAAAAAATGAAACACTTATAGAGGTTTAAACGCATATAACACATAGAAATTGTAAAATTAACGAATGTACGGTATAATATATATTATATAATGAGAATAATAGAGAAACGTTATTAGTATGGATGGATAATAGGAGGTGGATGCATGAGTAAATTTATAGAGAATCTAAATGCTTATATGAATGAAAAAAGATTAAAGCAAAGTTTTTTAGGTGCGATCACAGGAATGGATAAGACAAAAATATCAAGGATTCTAACGGGCAAACAAGGTATTACTGAAACAGAGATGCAAACAATTGCTGAAGGATTAGGAAAAAGTATAACTTATTTTTTACAAGATTCATTAGCATTTCATGAAGAGAAAAAAGTAGAAAATACATTAGCATTTTCAATGGGAGAGCCTGATGCGGAAGTGGAAGAATTAGCGACTGTTGCATTTGATTTACTAGAACATTTTGATAGCATATTAGGATTAGAGAATAAATTGAATCAACAGATTCTAGGAGTGACGGAATATGGACATTGAAAAATTTAGAAAGATTATAAAGTGTAATAAGATGTTTGAGCAAGATGTGCTAAGAACCGTACAAAAGTTTAATGATTGTTTTAACTGGTCGGGAGATATCACCAAATTAATAAAAGAAGTAGGTGAAAGTCTAGGGATTTTAGTTATAGAGCTACCTATCAAAAATCAAAAATTTGGAGCACAGGTTTTAAAAACGCCGTACAGTTGTTATTTAATCTTAAATTCACTACAACCTAGAAATAAGATGTACTTTTCTTTTTGTCATGAGATTTATCATGTATTAGAAGGATCGAATAACTATTTGAATGAATTTAGAGAAGTTTGTTTAAACGAAGCATATGAAACAGATAAAGAAGAGTATAAGGCAAATTGTTTTGCTGCGCAGCTATTAATGCCTAAAGAAAAGTTTGAAAAAATGTATAGACTATACAGCGGAAAAGAGAAAGACAACCTAACTGTTGTTTTAAAACTAATGAATTATTTTAATGCCCCATATACTGCAATCTTAATCAGACTAACAGAATTAAGGCTGTTGCCAGAGGGCAGCAATCTAGAAGAATTACTTAATTTTGATATAAACTCAATTGAAGAAGAGTTAAAGAGAAGGTGGCTAAGCAAAGAGTGTGTGATGGCTACTTCACAAGACGATTCAGATCGAATGATTTACCAAATGGAGAAAGCCTCAAAAGAATTAGTTCTAGATGGTCTTTTATCACAGTATAGCGCAAATAAGATTATAGAAAGAACAAAAATACTTTTAGATGAGGTAAAGGGGTAGATGGAGAAACAATATCAAGAAATTCCAGATAACATAGATGAAATCTCAAAATGTATAGTTACGGAGATAGATGAGATCATTGAGATTCTGGGAGTGAATAAGAGATTTTATTTTTATGATACATGTTCTATTCTGTACCATTCCCAATCCGCTAACAGGAAAAAAATCATCTCATTTCTAAAGGATAACAATGCCGTTGTAATGATTACAACCACCATATTAATGGAGCTTACTTCTGATTTATTTAAAATCCGTTCTATACAGATGGAATATATCAAAGAGATTTTTAATAGTGGCATTAAGATAATCGTCTTAAAGGAAGAGCAAATCGGTGAAGTATTAAAAGCATACACAACACTTTCAAATGTTGAATGTAATGATGTACTAGCATATGGCATTCGGGAGATGAGTAAGGCCAAGCATAAGATTTACGATATTATAAAGAATGAGCCAATACAAAATCAACGTAAATTTAAAGGGGTAGATAAAGTGCCAACGGAGATTTATAGTGACTTTTTCACTACTGCAAGGGCACAAAAGGAAACACAAGACAGCTTAGGAGAAGAATTAATTTTTCTGTGTATTATCGTCTTAAGTAGATTACCAGGCAAACAGTTTATTTATTTAAGTGATGATAAAAAGTCTATGCCGCAGGTTATCATTATTCAGCAGTATATAGCAGAATATTATGATGCTAAAGAATTTACACAGCTATCTACGGCAGGGATAGTTTATAGATTATATAAATCATATGATGTATCGGCACAAGAGGTTTTAGTAGAGATTTTAGAGTGTACTACCAGCGATAATAATATAGGCATATGGTGCCTGCAAGAATTTGATATCAATCCAAAGAGAATCACTACTACGCCACAAAAACTTGTACAAGAAATGGTGACCCAAGATGACTTTAAAGTTATTCTGTAAAAATAAAATAATGAGAAATATAGGGTAGTGCAGATATGGAAGTAAGAATTACAGGTGGGATTCTTGACAGGGGGAAAGGACAAGACTTATTATAGTCATAGATTACTTACAGTGAGAGAGATAGGAGACTTTATGAAAACGTCTGATTTTAATTTTGATTTACCAGAAGAGCTTATTGCACAGGTGCCATTAGAGGACCGTACTTCATCTAGGCTGATGTGCTTAGATAAGGTGACAGGCGAGATTGCACATAAGCACTTTTATGATATTATAGAGGATTTACATGAGGGAGATTGCCTCGTACTTAACAACACACGTGTCATCCCAGCACGTCTTTTTGGTGCAAGAGAAGGCTCAGGTGGGAAGGTAGAGTTTCTACTTCTTGTACGTAAGTCTGAGAAAGACTGGGAAGTACTTGTGAAGCCAGGTAAGAAAGCGCGCATCGGTGACCGCATCGTCTTTGGTGAGGGGATTCTTACAGCGACCATTAAGGAAATTATCGAAGATGGTAAGCGTATCGTGACTTTCGAGTATGAGGGTATCTTTGAAGAGGTGCTAGACCGCCTTGGTGAGATGCCACTTCCACCTTACATTCATGAGAAGCTAGAAGATAGAGAGCGCTATCAGACAGTATACTCAAAGCATGATGGAAGTGCAGCAGCACCGACAGCAGGGCTTCACTTTACCAAGGAACTTATGGCGAAGCTTGAAGAAAAAGGTGTAAGCATTGCTTATGTGACACTTCATGTAGGACTTGGGACATTTAGACCAGTAAAGGTGGACAATGTACTTGAGCATGATATGCACTCAGAGTTTTATATGATTGATGAGGAGAATGCAGCCATCATCAATGAGACAAAAGCAAAGGGTGGACGCGTAATTTCAGTTGGAACCACAAGTACAAGAACGCTAGAGTCTAATGCAGATGCAGCGGGTAACATACAGGCAGGTAGTGGCTGGACGAATATCTTTATCTACCCAGGGTACACATTCAAGTGTATTGATGGTCTTATTACCAACTTCCACTTACCAGAGTCTACACTCATTATGCTTGTAAGTGCGTTAGCAGGCAAAGAGCATGTGATGCATGCGTATGAAGAAGCAGTAAGAGAACGCTACCGTTTCTTTAGCTTTGGCGATGCGATGTTTATAAGCCAAGCAAAATAATAAAATAATTTCAAAGACATAGAGAGTGGCATTAGGTAGAGAAGCTTAATGTCACTTTGTTTTAAGTAAATATAAGTGAAAGAGGTGAGAGTGGTGGCGTACACACTTATTACAGGTGCGACAAGTGGGATTGGCGAGTGCATGGCGTATGCTTTAGCAAGCGAAGCTAGAAACTTAATATTGGTTGGAAGAAATGAAGACAAACTGAAGTATTTGCAAAAGGATATAAAAAAGACGTATAATGTGAAAGTACAAACTTACAAAGTGGACATGCAGAACCAAGAAGAGCTAGAAGCTTTGGTGGCATACGTTAGAGGCTTAGAAGAAAAGATTGAGCTTTTTGTAAACAATGCAGGTGTAGGGCATTATGGCTTATTTGAAAAGGGGAATGCAGTACAACATCAAGAGACTATTGATGTCAATATCAGTGCTTTTACGTATCTTACACGTGGTCTTTTTCCGTGTATTGCATCAGGAAGCCAAGTGCTACAAGTGGCAAGCACAGCAAGCTTTGCACCAGGGCCTTATATGGCGGTGTATTATGCATCTAAAGCCTATGTACTTTCTTTATCTTTAGCGTTAAGGAACGAATGGCGTCAGCATGGAATCGGCGTAAGTGTCTTATGCCCAGGGCCTACCAAGACGTCGTTCCAAAGCAAGGCCCATATGGAGAAATCTGACTTGGCAAAGCGTTTAGCAATGACACCAGAAGCAGTGGTGGCAAGTGCTTTAAAAGGCCTTAAGAAAAATAAAGCACTGATCATACCGGGTATGACGAATAAAATAGCGGCAAGAATGATGGAAGTATTACCAAACACATGGGGGGCACATCTTGTAAGTGGTACACAACAAAAAGAGAGAGGAGGAGCCTAGATGGCAAGAGATATTAAAAAACATAGTAAGACATTTAAGATTAATTATCGTGATGTGGATTTAGAAGGAAACTTACGTATGAGTGCGCTTGTAGACTATATGCAAGAAGTATCAGGTGAGCATGCTAGACTTCTAGGGTTAGATTATTCAGGAGATGATAACGAGGATAGAATCTTTTGGATTGTATCACGTGCAAAGATGCACCTTGAGACATTGCCAAAGTGGCTAGAGACGATTCGTATCGAGACTTATCCAGATGGAATTGATAAGCTTTTTGCTGTGAGACGCTTTAATATTTATAATAGTGATGAAGAGCAGATAGGCTATATTATCGGAAACTATATCTTATTGGATTGTGACACACATAGACCTGTACGTATCAAGAATCTTAAAGGGCCTATTACAAAGCTTGATTGGGTTTATGAGGGAGAAACTTTGCCGAAACTTAAGGGGCCAGAGATTGTAGAAGTAGAAGATAGTCGTAAAGTAAGAAGTAGTGAGATTGACCTTAATCACCATATGAATAATGCGCACTATATAAGGTGGTCAGTGGATATGTTTACCACAGAAGAGTTAAACAAACGTCCGATTAAAAGCATTCAGACGAATTACATTACATCACTTGTAGAAGGTGATACAGCACATATTGTACGAGGATTAGACGAAGAAGGTAATACACTTATTCAAGGAACGAGCCTTGATGGTAGCATTGTCTACTGGACAAGTAAGGTTGTATTAATGGACTTATAATA
>JBOGBZ010000195.1:0-15440 GCA_051656485.1 Cellulosilyticaceae bacterium | reverse complement strand
GTTTCTTCATTACCAGCAAGAGATCAAATTGACACAGAAGTTCAAGAAACACTTATCGTTGAGCTTTACTCTAAGTAATAGTTCGTCACCCTCGAAAGTCTATTTTAAAATTAAAGGAGGGTTTACCAGGTGTTGGAATTTGAGAAACCACAAATTGAAATTAAAGAGTTATCTACAGATGGTAAATATGGCTGTTTCGTAGTTGAGCCTTTAGAGAGAGGATACGGTACTACACTCGGTAACGGGTTACGTAGAATCTTATCTTCATCTTTACCTGGTTCTGCTGTAAGCAGTGTTAAAATTGAAGGTGTACTACATGAGTTCAGTAGTATACCTCAAGTAAAAGAAGATGTCCTAGAAATCATCTTAAACCTTAAAGAGCTTGCTATTAAGGATATAAGTGATAACATGGAACCAAAGGTTGCTATTATTGAAGTAACTGGTGAAGGTCCAGTAACTGCAGCAGACATTCAATGTCCAGCAGAACTTGAAGTCCTAAACAAAGATCTTCTTATTGCTACTTTAAACGGTGGCACAAATAGTCGTATCCATATGGAACTTACGATTACACGTGGCCGCGGTTATGTAGGTACCAATAAACTTAAAAAATCTGATTTGCCAATTGGAGTAATCCCTATTGATGCAAGTTATACTCCTGTAGAGCGTGTAAACTTCGCTGTAGAAGATACACGTGTAGGTCAACAGACTGACTACGATAAACTTACATTACAAGTATGGACTAATGGCACTTTAAAACCAGATGAATCAGTTAGCTTAGCTGCTAAAGTATTAAGTGAGCACTTAAATCTATTCATAGACTTAAGTGAAAATGCACGTAATGCTGAAATCATGGTTACTAAAGAAGATGACTCCAAAGAGAAAACACTCGAAATGACTATTGAAGAGTTAGATCTTTCAGTACGTTCATTCAACTGTTTAAAACGTGCGGGAATCAACACTGTTGAAGACCTTACAAACAAAACAGAAGATGAAATGATGAAAGTACGTAACTTAGGACGTAAGTCATTAGAAGAAGTGTTCCAAAAACTAAATGAGCTTGGATTTGCATTAAAACCAAGCGAAGACTAATTGCAACTAAAAAGGAGGTAACGGCATGGCTCAAAGAAAACTTGGACGTGATGCTGCTGGACGTAAAGCATTACTTCGTAATCAAGTGACAAATCTCTTATACCATGGGAAAATAAGAACAACTACAGCTAAAGCTAAAGAGATTCGCAAAATTGCTGAAGGCTTAATCGCAATGGCTGTTCGTGAAAAAGATAACTACGAAGAAGTAAAAGTTACTGCTAAAGTAGCTAAAAAAGACGTTAATGGTAAACGCGTTAAAGAAGTCGTAGATGGCAAAAAGGTAACTGTATTCGAAGAAGTTGAAAAAACAATCAAGAAAGATAGCTCTAGTCGTTTACATGCTAGAAGACAAATGTTAAAGGTATTATACCCTGTAACAGAAGTTCAAGCTAACAAGAGAAGACAAGCTAAATCTGTTGATTTAACAGATAAATTATTCACAGAAATCGCTCCTAAATACGTAGACCGTAATGGTGGTTACACAAGAATCATCAAAATCGGACCACGTAAAGGTGACGGTGCTGAAGAAGTAATTATCGAATTAGTATAAGAACCGTTGGGATTAAGATTTATTCTTAATCCCTTTTTAATATATATAAAACTTTTTACCTAGATGTATTTACATATTTCTTTTAAAAAGGTATCTTAAATAAGAAGCCTATGGAGATAATAAAAGGAAAATGTAAGTATAGATAGAAATGAGGAGTAAAATGAACAAAATTGTAAAAGCAAATAATCTATTATTTCAATATACAACCCATGATGAGCAAGGTGAAGTCAATGGGGCTATTACTGCTTTAGATCATATAGATGTAACAATCGAACAAGGCGAGTTTGTGGTGGTACTAGGACATAATGGATCTGGTAAGTCTACTTTTGCAAAGCATTTAAATGGTATTCTAAGTGCGAAGGAAGGGACACTTTTTGTTACAGGCTTAGATTTAAGTGATACGGAAAACATATGGGAAGTACGTAAAAATGTAGGGATGGTATTCCAAAATCCAGATAATCAAATTGTAGCCACTATTGTAGAGGAAGATATAGCTTTTGGACCAGAGAATCTCGGTATGGAATCGAGTGCCATAAGACAATGTGTAGATGAAGCCATTCACACAGTAGAGATGGATGACTATAAAAGAAGCTCTCCGAACCAATTGTCAGGGGGGCAAAAGCAGCGTATAGCTATAGCGGGCGTGATCGCTATGAAGCCAAAGTGTATCGTCTTTGATGAGGCCACAGCTATGCTAGATCCAATCGGAAGAAAGCAAGTGATGCAGACAATGCAAAAGTTGAATAAAGAGCATGGGATTACCATTGTCCATATTACGCATTATATGCAGGAAGCGATACTGGCAGATCGTATCATCGTCATAGATAAAGGTAAAGTATGCTTAGAAGGCACACCTAAAGAAGTATTTTCGCAAGTTGAGCGTATCAAAGCAATCGGTCTCGATGTGCCAGACGCTACGTACCTTGTGTATTTATTGAATCAAAAAGGGATTACTTTAGATCCCACTATTTTGACAACAGAGGAGGTCGTGGAAGCACTATGTCAATACAAATTAAGCATCTAACACATATTTATAATGTAGGAATGCCCTTTGAGAAAGTGGCTCTGAAAAGTATTAATGTGCATATTGAAAAGGGAAGCTTTACAGGTATCATTGGACATACAGGATCAGGAAAGAGTACGCTTATACAAATGTTTAATGGGCTACTGAAACCAACAGAAGGGCAAGTAGCTATAAATGGAGAAGACATACATCAAGAGGGTGTAGATAAGAAGGCCATAAGACAACAAGTAGGCTTAGTCTTTCAGTATCCAGAATATCAACTTTTTGAGATGACAGTCTACGAAGATGTAGCCTATGGGCCTAAAAATATGGGACTTACGGGTGATGCCTTAAAACAAAGAGTTGAAGAGGCGTTACGAAGCGTAGGTGTAAAAGAAAGCTTATGGCAGAAATCTCCTTTTGAACTTTCCGGTGGGCAAAAAAGAAGAGTTGCCATAGCGGGTGTTATGGCGATGAACCCAAGTATACTTATATTAGATGAGCCAACAGCAGGGTTAGATCCTAAAGGGCGTGAGGCGTTATTTAGCCAATTAAAGATGATGCATGAAACGTTGGGCATTACCATTGTACTTATCTCACATAGTATGGAAGACGTGGCACGTTATGCAGAACGTCTCATTGTACTTCATCAAGGACAAGTGGCATTTAACGATACGACACGACAAGTATTTAGAAACAGAAAGCGCTTAGAGGAGATAGGTCTTGGGGTACCACAGATTCGACATATCGTAGAAGAACTTGTGGAAAAGGGCTTTGAAGTGAATACAGATGTACTTACAGTTGAAGAAGCAGCTGCACATATTCTAGAAGTCATCAATAGAGGGGAGGATAAGTTATGATTCGAGATATTACCATTGGACAATACTATCCGGTCAAATCGTCTCTACACGCACTAGATCCACGAACAAAGATTCTTTTAACCTTTGCTTATATTATTTCCCTCTTTTTAGTAGAAGGCATTGTAGGATATGGGATTGTAGTTGCCACCTTATATGGTGTCATTCGAGTATCTAAAGTACCTATTAAGTATATGTTAAAAGGACTCAAGAGTATTGTCATTATTTTACTCTTTACAGTGACACTGAATATTTTCTTTACTCAAGGGGAGCATGTGCTCGTTGAGTGGGGGATTTTTGTCATTAGTATAGAAGGAATTCTGATGGCGGTAGAAATGGGAGTTCGACTCGTATTACTTATCGTGGGAAGTTCTATTCTTACATTAACCACATCACCTATTCAGTTAACGGATGGAATTGAGTCGTTATTACGACCTTTCAAGAAGATAGGGGTACCAGCCCATGAAATTGCGATGATGATGAGTATTTCCTTAAGATTTATTCCTATTCTATTAGAGGAAACAGATAAAATTATGAAAGCTCAGACTGCAAGAGGTGCAGACTTTGAATCAGGAAATATCATTCAAAGAGCAAAGGCAATGATTCCTATTATGATTCCACTCTTTATTTCAGCTTTTAGACGTGCTGAAGATTTGGCAATGGCTATGGAAGCCAGATGTTATAGAGGTGGAGAAGGACGCACACGTATGAACGAACTTCAGTATACAGACAAGGATCGTTATGCATTTGTACTAGGAACGCTTTTTGTTATATTATGTATTGTATTTTAATGAATTTTAGAGAGACACAGGTAAGTGGAGGGAGAAGGCAGTGAAAAGAATTCAGCTTATCGTAGCCTATGATGGAAGCAATTATCATGGTTTTGCAAAGCAAAAGAATGCAGTAACTATTCAAGAAACAATGGAAGAGACAATCTATAAGCTTACAGGGCAACGCGTAGATGTAGTGAGCTCTGGACGTACAGATACGGGGGTACACGCAAAGGCGCAGTGTTGCATTATAGATATTGAAACGACCATACCGGTTGAACGTTTTGCAAGAGCGATGAATGCAAGGTTACCTAAAGATATTGTGATTAAGGATGCACGTCTAGTGAAAGCGGAGTTTCATCCTCGCTTTATGGCTAAAAAGAAAACGTATCGTTATCAGATACTGACAAGTGTTGCGAGAGATCCTTTTATAGGAAAATACAGTTATTTTTACCCATATCCATTAGATGAGGCAAAAATGAAAGCAGCGGCAGCCTGTATTGAAGGGACACACGATTTCAAGTGTTTTTGTGCAGCAGGAAGTACAGTCGTTGACACGACCCGTACAGTCTACTATATCAAAGTAAGCAAACAAGATGATCTGATACAAATTGATGTATGTGGCAATGGTTTCTTATATAATATGGTACGTATCATAGCCGGAACACTTGTGGAAGTAGGTCGTGGACGATTTAAAGTAGAAGATGTAGCTGAAATAATAAAAAATAAGGATAGAAATTTAGCTGGGCCTACAGCACCAGCAGAAGGCTTAACCCTACAAGAAGTATTCTATGAAGACAGCTTACGCTATGAAGAATAAGGGTTATACACAGCAAAATCAAACTTACACACAGATAAAATGGTGAAATGTGGATAAAATTGCTAAAAAAATAGTAAAATGTGGATGAATAAATCTTCGGAAGTGACTTGACAGGCACATGGACCTATACTATAATGGAATTTGTGTTAATAAGCCCACTTATAAAATCCAATAGCCCCGGATTTTATATCAAATAGATGGTTTAACTAGCGACGACTAGATTAAAGGAGGGAATACAATGAGAACAACATACATGGCAAATGTACAAAATGTTGAAAGAAAATGGTATGTTATCGACGCGCAAGGTCAAACAGTAGGTAGACTTGCTAGTCAAATTGCAACAGTATTAAGAGGTAAGCATAAACCGACTTACACACCACACGTTGACTGTGGAGATCACGTAATCGTAATCAATGCAGACAAAGTAGTATTCACAGGAAAGAAATTAGATCAAAAGCTTTACAGAAGACACACAGGTTATGCTGGTGGTTTAAAAGAAACTAAAGCTCGTGATATGATGAACGTTCATCCAGAGAGAGTTCTTATGTATGCTGTAAAAGGTATGCTTCCAAAGAACAGCTTAGGAAGACAAATGCTTACAAAATTACGTGTATACGCTGGTACAGAGCATAATCATGAAGCTCAACAACCAGAAGCACTTACATTCAAATTTTAATTAGTACCGAGAGGAGGCAATTCAAATGGCAGAAGTTAGATATTACGGAACAGGTAGACGTAAGAGCTCAGTAGCAAGAGTTTACCTTGTACCAGGAACTGGTAAAATCACAATCAATAAAAGAGATATCGAAGAGTACTTTGGTCTTGAGACATTAAAAGTTATTGCTCGTCAAGGTTTAGTACTTACAGAAACATTAAATAAATTTGATGTTAAAGTAAATGTACACGGTGGTGGAACAACAGGACAAGCAGGTGCTATCCGTCACGGTATTTGTCGTGCATTACTTCAAGCTGAAGGCGATTTCCGTCCAGCTCTTAAAAAAGCAGGGTTCTTAACACGTGACCCAAGAATGAAAGAGAGAAAGAAGTACGGTCTCAAAGCTGCGAGACGTGCACCACAGTTCTCAAAACGTTAATTTGCTTTTTCAAAAGTCAATCCTATGGATTGGCTTTTTTTATTGTCTGCAGAAATCCTTAAATAATAGTCAGAGTTTATTGAAAAATACGACTAAAAGTATTAAAATAAAGAACGAGAAACAATGTAAGGATAAGGTGAGAAGATGCAGAAAAAGAGAGGTATACTGATAAAAGGGTGTCTCGTATGTAGCACTACTTTTCTTAGTGTGTTTATATCAGAGTTTTTAGTAAGGGGAAATGGAAAAGATGTCATCCAGTGGATGAAATACTATGACATCGAATTTTTATTAACCTATGTGCTTGTATTGGGAATGATTCTGATGGTAGCCTGTATGACTAATAAATTAGCATATGGCTATCTTATAACGATGGTTCCTATATGTACGATTTCTATTATTAATTATTATAAGTTATCGATGAAGGGTGAGCAGCTTTCGATACAGGACTTTGCTTTGGCAGGTGAACTAGCGACGATGGCAGGAGACTTAGAGATTCATATAAGTATGCATCTTGTATGGGGATGTGTATTTGCACTCATCATCTTTTTGTTGTTAAGAGAGATGCCACGCTTTGAAGTAAGAAAGCGGGTACGAACATTAGGCATTATGCTGAGTGTACTTACTGTATTGATGATGTATGATAGCCTCTATGCGAAAGAGAAGTTGGTCAAGCAAGGTTTCTTGCTGACATTAGTGAATTCAGCAAGAATGAATAACATCGAAAAGCCTGAAGGTTATACAAAGGGTGCCATTGAGGAAAGATTACAGGATGTAACGACCCAGAAAGAAATAGGTGTTAAGCCGAATATTATTATGATTATGAGTGAGTCTTTTTTTGATATGCGTAAATTAGAGGGATTAGAATTATCGAAGAATCCTTATAAGTACTTTGATCAGTATTGCGAAGCATTTACTCATGGAGAGATAGTCGGGCCTAAGGTAGGGGGATATACTGCACAGACAGAATACGAAGCACTGACGGGATACTCTACTGATTTTACCGGTGTAAATAATATAGCTTACTTGAGATATGTGGAGGAAGGGATGCATTCATTGGTAAGTGTATTTGGCGATAGTGGCTATAAGAAGGTGGCCATTCATCCTTATGAAGGCTCTTTTTATTCAAGAGATGAAGTCTATAAGGATTTAGGCTTTGATGCGTTTATAACACGAGATGACTTTGAGGAGCCAAACTATATTAATCAGTATATATCTGATGAAGATGCTTTTAATCGCATCATACAAGAATATGAAGCAGGTGGGCAGGAGCCTTTTTTTGCTCATGTCGTAACGATGCAAAACCATACACCCTATGGGAAGTTAGATGCACCTACGATTCATAGTGTAGCGCCGCATTTAGAAGAGCAGGTGAAAGATACCGTTGAAAGTTATGCATCTTCCATTGCTGAGACGGATGAAGCATTGCACAGGCTTATTACTTACTTTGAAAAGGTAGAGGAGCCAACGGTCATTGTATTCTTTGGAGACCATATACCGATTATGGGAGATGAAGTGTATGAGGCTTTTGAATTTTTCGATGTGGAAGAGACAGAGGATTATCTAAAGGGAGCAACAACGCCGTATTTGATATGGAATAACTATGACTTACCAAAAGAAGTATATCCTCGAATGGATAGTAGTTACTTAAGTGCCCTTCTTTTACATCAGATAGATTTTAGACAAGATAAGTATTTCAATTTATTGTACGAAAAACTACAGCTGTTACCAGCGTACCATTCGAATTTTTATATCGATCAAAAGGGAAATGTGAAAACGCATGAAAGCATGACAATGGAAGAAGAAAAGGTACTAGAAGATATGTGGATGGTACAGTATGATGCATTATTTGGTAAGAATTATGGGGGGAAATAAGATGGAGCCTTTAAAAAAAGTATATGCAGGCATACTGATTGTATTACCTGTTTTATTGGTGGGGATGATACAACTTGTGGGTAATGAAAGAATCGTTGTCTATACCACTAATTATGAGGTTGTGGCAGCAGAAAGCGCACAGGTAGATAAGGCAATGACCATAGAAGTCTATGGAGAAGGATTTAGAAAAGGGGATAGTGTGTATATTGAAGGGGAAAAGCAGGAGACCGAAGTGGTGTATGATAAAATGCTGACGTTTCAGCTGCCTAAAAAATATCTAAAGGATAAAAAGATACGCATCAAAGTACAGCGTATAAGTCAGGCTGGCATAGCCAAAGAATCTTCGAATGCCTATCATATTGAAGTAGGTAAATAAAAAAACAATAAAAGACTGGGTCAGCATTCAAGGCTACCCAGTCTTTTATTGTACTTCTAAAGTAAGCCACCATCTAAGGTAAGGACTTGGCCTGTCATATAAGCAGATGCATCACTGGCAAGATAAAGACAGGTATTCGCTACGTCTTCGGGAGAGCCAGCACGACAGAGAGGGATTTCGTCTATAAAAGCTTCTTTTTCTTCAGGCGAAAAATGTGCATTCATTTCCGTATCAATCCAGCCACATGCGATGGCATTAACGCGTACCCTAGAAGGGCCTAATTCTTTAGCAAGTGCCTTCGTAAAGCCATTGAGAGCACTTTTGCTAGTGGAGTAAGCCACTTCACAAGAAGCTCCACATAAGCCCCAGATAGATGAAATATTAATGATACAGCCTTTTTTTGCAGTAACCATAGAAGGTGTACCAAGATAGCAGCAATGGTAGGCTGTATTTAAGTTGGTTTGTAAAAGCTTCTGCCAAACGGTAGGTGGTGTATCTGTAAAAAGACCTACATGGCTTACACCAGCATTATTGATGATGATGCTTGGATGACGACCATGCTCCTTTTGAATCGTCGTGAACAAATCAGTCGCCACATCAAAATCGGATAAATCACCAAAGTAATAGGAGCAATCAAGACCTTCTGAACGAAAAGCTTCATAAGTTTCTAAAAGACGGTCTTTCGTATTGCCGCTATTTAAAATAACAGTAGCACCTTGCTTTAAAAAAGCATAGGCAATGGCCTTCCCTATACCACGAGAAGAGCCTGTAACAAGGACTAATTCTTGTGAAAATGACATCTTATTCCCCCTTAAGAAAAGCAATTTCTTCCTTATATAAGTTGTTCTTTTTATCTAACCATGGTGTCTCTAAGATAACAGGACGACCAGCAGCGGCAGGATGATGCACTAGGTTGTAAAGGGCATCTTTTCCGATATGATCTTTCCCACGAGGATTATTGTCACAAGCACCGAGGTTGGCATGACGGTCTTTTTTTGCACCACGAGGATTAAGGGAACCATTGATATGAAATACCTTTAAGTAGTCTAGTCCGATAATGCGATCAAAGGTGGCAAAGACCTCATCGAGATCATCTACGATATCATAACCACTATCGTGCACATGACAGGTATCAAAGCAGACACCTATTTTATCTTTTAGATGCACACCATCAATGATTGCTTTGATTTCTTCGAAACAACGGCCTACTTCGCTACCTTTGCCAGCCATCGTCTCTAAGCAGACAGTTACAGCAGTAGTAGGCTTGAGGACTTCATTCAGTGCTTCGATAATACGCTCTGTACCGAAGGCAAGTGTCTCCGTCGTATAAGAACCAGGATGAACGACGAGGTATCTAGAACCCATAGCCTCTGTACGCTCAAGTTCTAAAGCTAGAAATTCCTTAGCAAGTGCATACGTATCTTCCTTACATGAAGCAAGGTTAATAATATAAGGAGCATGGATGACAATATCACTTAAGCCATAAGCTTTCATATAAGCTTGGCCTTCAGGGATTTTAAGTTTCTCTAAAGGAGAACGCTTGGTATTTTGAGGTGCACCTGTATAAATCATAAAGGTATTTGCACCATAGCTGTATGCTTCTTTGGCAGCACCTAATAAGCCACCAGACATGGAAACGTGAGAACCTATTTTTAACATTTATTATTTAATCCTTTCATTAATAGGACAAACAAGACAGAAAAGATTGAAAACATTTACAGTTTTTCTATCCGATAGTATAATGAACCTAATATGCTTGTCACTAGAATAAGTCATACTTTTAATAGTATCACCTTCTCGTATTATATAATACATTGAAAGGTTATGGGGAAAAAATAAAGAGACTAGGGGGAAAGAATGATGCAAAAAAGAAAAATAAAAGCCTTATTAAAGATTTTTGCTATTTCAGCATCGGTAACAATGGTAATGGCTATTTTAGTGATAATGGCAGGGATTACGGCATATAATGCCTTTATCTATCAAGCACCTACGACACCGACACAACAAGCAGGAAAAGATGAAGTTGAAGGAAATAAGCAAGAGGAGCACATCACAAAGCCGTTGGATCCAACGATTAATCAAACGGTAGCGATCTTTGGGACAGATATCTCTGGACTCCTTACAGATTCTATCATGGTAGCGAACTTTAATAGTCAAACAAAGGAGATTAATGTGATATCCATGCCAAGGGATACACAAGTAAGATGGACTGACGAACAAAAAGCCTATCTACCATCTAGGAATAGCTGGGTAGAAATAAGTAAGCTCAATGAAATGACGTCATGGGGTGGCATCGAAAATATAAGAGGGCTTACAGTTAATCAAATCGAACGTTTCTTGGGGATGAAGGTAGACCACTATGTAATCGTAAGTTTGAGTGCATTTAGGGATATTGTAGATGCTATTGATGGTGTGGAGGTTAATGTACCACAACGTATGTATAAAGAAGAAGTGAATGGTGGTTTATGTATCGATCTTTACCCAGGGGTGCAAGTACTAGATGGTAATAAAGCAGAGCAGTTTGTAAGATTTAGAGATTATAAGACAGGTGACCTTGGGCGTATAGATGCACAACAACAATTTGTGGAGGCCTTTATCAAAAAGGTACTATCACCGGAAATTATCACTAAAATACCTGGTATTGTAACCACACTGTTTTCATCAGTAAAAACGGATATTAGACTGAGCGAACTGCCAGAGTACTATACGTATATAAGTAAACTGCCAGAGTGTAAGGTGACATTTCATAGGGCACCAGGAACCGATAGAAGAGAAAATGGTATATCTTATTACTTTATAGATATAGAAGCAATGGGGAAAATGGTAGACGAATTATTTTTCAAAACAAGTATTCAAGATTAGTTTAGTGTTTACATAAGTGAAATAAGAAAGTATACTAGATATGGAAAAATAAAACAATGTAAACAAAAAGCTAATAGGGGGATTTATGAAAAAGTTTTTGAAAAATGGAATGGTACTGTTTCTTGCATTTGCAATGATGGGAGGGACAGTGTATGCGAAGCTACCAAATGCCTACTGGAAACCACACAATGGGTATTTAGCAGCTAAGGAAAAAGGGAATACTGCGGAGCGTATCAAATATGCGGAGCAAATGATTGCTATTATGGAGAAAGAACCTGCTAGTGCTGAAAAAACAAATATTCTTGCTACAAGATATGATGAATTGGCACGTTATTATGAAGAACAAAAGCAGTATGCTAAAGCGAAGATGTACTATGAGAAGTATATACCTTATGCTGCACAAAAAGAATGGGCAGACGGTGTAGTTTTTGCAAAAAATAAAATAAAATTACTAAGTACAACGCTTGAAGTTTATAAAGAGACAAGTAATGCGACAGCACCTTTTTATGGGGCTAAATTCGAACCTAAAAAAGGTGTATACTACGGAAGTGTGTATGATAAAGATCCAGAGGTTGGGATAAGATATGACCATGAAGCCATTCGTGCAAAATATCCAGAAGAAGAGTCGTTACTTCTTGCATACCTTGAGTTTGGTCATGAGCCAAGCCGCCTTCAAAATTACTTTGAATTAGCAAAGGCACAAAATAAGGCGATTCTTTTAGCATGGAATACACATGGAAGTACTTTTGAGACCATGCATTATTCAAGCGCGAAGCCAGCTAACGTGCAAAAGTACATTGATGATACACTTCAGTACATTGCAGAACAAGGGGTACCAGTCTTTTTAAGATTCGCTAATGAAATGAATGTTGGAGACAATGGTAAGGATCCTAAAGCCTATATAGATACATTCAGACAAGTAGCAAAGAAAGCTAAAGCAAAAAGCAACATTGCTATGGTATGGGCACCTAATGATGTAGCAAGTAATGGTGGACAATTCGAGAAGTATTATCCAGGTGATGAGTATGTGGATTGGGTAGGCATCAGTATGTATCCACTACAATACTTCATGGGGAAAGATGATCAGAATCCACGCACAAAAGAAAATAATGATACAGCGTTTCTTGCAGGACCAAATGCTAATCCACTACTTCGCGTAAAGCCTATAATGGAGTTTATGGAAAAGAGCAATATCAAAAAGCCAGTAATGATTACAGAGTTAGGTATGCACCATAAAGTGAAGACTTTAAATAAGGATACAACGGCATGGGGGAACTACCAACTTCAAAAAACATATAGTGAACTCATTCGTCAGTATCCACAAATCAAAGGTATGTGCTATTTCAATACATTAGTAGCCAATACACCAAATGAATATGCCTTATTTACAAGCCCAACTTTATTAAACACATATAATAAATATGTAGCAGATTCGATATTTATTAAAGCTATGGGACAAGAAAGTCCAATAAGCTATGGCAAAGTAACGGAGCAACAAGTGATTAATAGAAGTGAAGGCACAGTGACACTTAGTGCCAGTGGATACCATCCATTCGTTAATGATCCAGGTCGTATCAAGGTGGAGTATCGTGTAGGTGGTAAATGGATTGCATCACCAAATGTACCACCGTATAAGGTGACACTGACACCAGAACAATTAGCATTAGGCAATGAAATTACAGTGAAAATGATCGTTGATGGCAATGTTGTCATGACGAAGAATATTAAAGTGCAATAGTAAGAATAATAAGGAAAAGATACCTAAGTGTAGACGATACGATAGGTATCTTTTTATTGTTTTTTCATCAAATTATGATATGATAATAAAGTATAATATGGAGGAACATTTTCCGCGAAAAAAACGTCCTAAAATGGAAAATAATACAAAATAATGGGAACTTGTAGAGGTGAAAAAAATGGGCACTAAAAAAACATCTAGGAAGAGGACTAAAAAACAAAAGTTATTTAAAACCTTTTTCAGAGCAGTATTAATTACCTTTCTAACATGTCTAGTGGTAGTAGGTGGCGTGATATGGGCTTACCAAACTTTTATATATGATGATGGTGGCGTAGGTGGTTCGACCAGTGCAGGAAAAAACAATACAAATAAAACTAAAGAAGAAAAAGTAAATAAAACCATCGCCGTATTTGGAACAGATATAGATGGCTACCGAACAGATGTTATCTTTGTGGTGAACTTCAATAGTGAGACAAATAAAGCAAAAGTTGTATCAGTACCACGAGATACGAGAGTAGAATGGTCGACAGCACAAAAAGACCGACTAAGAGAAATCAAAGGCTATAGCCGTCAAGTGAGTAAAATCAATGAGATGACAGCTTATGCAGGTATTGAAAACGTTAGAGATTTTACAGTAAATCAAATTGAGGCTTTATTGGGGATAAAGATTGATAACTATGTAGTCGTAACCATTGATGCTTTTAGACAGATTGTAGATGCTATTGGTGGTGTAGAAGTAGATGTACCAATGGATATGCATTATGAAGACCCTTATCAAGACTTATACATTCACTTAAATAAAGGACCACAAGTACTAGATGGTAAAAAAGCAGAAATGCTTGTGCGCTTTAGAAAAGGGTATGTAGATGGTGATGAAGGACGTATCCGTACACAACAACTCTTCTTAGAGGCTTTTGCAGAGAAGGTTATGAGTCCACAGATTATTACGAAGATACCACAGTTAATCTCTGTGCTCTTTAGTTCAGTATCAACAGACGTACAACTTAATGAGATTCTTCCTTATTATGGGTATGTAAAGAAGTTTGATACACAGAATTTAGAGTTCCATACCATACCAGGAGAAGCGAAGTACATGAATGGTGCATGGTACTATATGCCGGATATGGATGAAATACAGAACTTTAGTAACAGTATTTTCTTCGAGCATTTAATGCCTACACAAGAAGACTTAGAAACAGGTAAAGTAGTAGTAGACCAAAGTGTAACCATTGAAGTACTCAATGCCAGTGGGGTTAATGGGGCAGCATCAAAGGCTAAAACCACACTAGAAGAAGCAGGTTACACAGTAGGTACGATTGGAAACTATACAGGGGACCATATGGAGATGACAGAAATCTTGGCAAAGGATCTAAACCGTGCACAGCAGTTTAAGTCATATTATCCATTAGCGACGATTAAAGAAGATGGAACATTAACAACAGATATCCAGATTCTTTTAGGCAAAAAATAACCTGAAGAGTGCATGTTTTGTTTTATTTTCATTTACAAATAAATTAACTAAAGATAAATAAGGTGAAAATAGTTGGGGCTGAAAAAAATCAGCAATGGAGGAACACAGATGAAAAAGAAATTGAGAGCAGCACTCTTAGTCGCATGTATGTTATTAACACCTATGCAGACCTACGGGGTGGTACTTCATACCGTAAGAGAGGTACAAACCATTACCAAAGGGGCCACACTGATTAAAGACCAGCTTTTAACAGACTCAGGGTGGCA
The DNA here is from genome assembly GCA_051656485.1 of Cellulosilyticaceae bacterium. GTDB lineage: Bacteria > Bacillota > Clostridia > Lachnospirales > Cellulosilyticaceae > JBOFDK01. The sequence continues at coordinate 672 of JBOGBZ010000195.1, read as the reverse complement.
GGATGTCTATGTACTAAAGATGAACTTAGGTGATCCAAATATCGCTTTAAAGCCAATCAGTACAGCAAAATTAGGCGAAAAAGAAACGGTGTTACAGATGGCAGAAAGAGAAAAAGCATTAGCAGCCATCAATGCAGACTTCTTCAGTATGAGCAGCAATGTACCAAGCTTTGGCCCGATGATTGAAGCAGGTGAAGTACGCCAAGCATACAATAATAAGCATGTGGCAGTAGGACCAGCCATGGACATGGGAACTTTACTGATTGATGATAACAATCAAATCATGATGAATTATTTTTCAGTTGGAATAGATATTTATGGGAATGGGGCAAAGGTAGGAGAAGCCAATGCCTATAATAAAATTAGTACGTATATTAATCGACCGATTATCCTTGATACACGTTATATGAAGAGTACCAGTGGTATTGAAAAGCAGTATCCAGGGATTCATACCATTGTCGTTGAGGAAAATCAAGTAACTTACCATTCAGCAAGAGGTGAAGTGGTCAACATACCAGAGAATGGCTATGTAATGATTATGGATGATGTGAATGCTGCAACTTACTATGCTGCCCTACCGATAGGAAGCGAAGTAAGCATTGAGATAAACACATACCTAGGCGACCAATTACTCTCAGCAGTAGAAAACATTGAGATGGGGATTGGTGGAGG
>JBOGBZ010000194.1:0-1955 GCA_051656485.1 Cellulosilyticaceae bacterium | reverse complement strand
AAAAGCTATCGCCTTAAAATAACGCCCCCGCTCTAGTTGTCCCCATCGATCCATAGTTCTCCCCTTCTCAACCAAAGTGTCTTTTGTACTATATTATACTACTTTCTGACATATTACACTACCAAATTTTCAAAAAAATGACTTAATTAGGAACCTAAATCCCTAATTAAGTCATTTTATGCATTCTTCTTATTTCTGCAATACAATACGATATCTACAATTCCTTTTGCAATACTTGCACATAAAAAGACTGTATTAACTACAAATCCTGCAATTGCGATACCTTTATTGCGTTTATTCTTCATACCAACTGCCCCGAGTACTGTTCCTACAATTGCCACTGGCAATCCAATGATAGGGACTAACCATCCTAGTGAACTAATGATCCCTAGTATAAAAGAAGTCCATGCATTTGGATTTGGTCTTGCTACGGGTACTATATGCGGTGTCATATCTATACTGTCGTTTGTGTCATCTTCATCCATCATATACTCTTTAGTATAAAATTCGATGTCTTCATTATATTTTTTGTTTTTCATACTTGAGACCTCCTTGGATCTTCCCTTTACTTTATTATATATAATTTTTTATCGTTTGCAAAGGAAGATTCCTAAAAAAAAAGATAACCACAGTGGGTTATCTTTTAAAGTTTATTATTTAGCGGCTTTTACTTCTGTCCAAATACGGCTATATACTTCAATCATCTCTCCTGGATCATTGAACATTTCCATTGTGTCGAATAATGCTGTATCTGGATAAGCGATTTCACTGTTTTTAATTTCTTCTGGTAAAAGTTCACGTGCTTCACTAATTGGTGTTGAGTAACCTACATATTCAGCATTAAGTTCTGCAATATCAGGACGACATAAGAAGTCGATATACTTATGTGCATTTTCAATATTTGGTGCATTCTTAGGAATAACCATTGCATCTACGAAAAGGTTTGTACCTTCTTTTGGAATAACGTAAGCTAAATCTGGGTTATTCTCTGTCATAAGCATTGCATCTCCAGCCCAAGCAAGCATCATAGCTGCTTCACCGTTTTCCATCTTACCTTTACCTTCATCTCCTACATAAGCGAGAACATTTGGCTTAAGTGCGATAAGCTCCTGCTTTGCTTCTTCTAACTGCGCAGAGTCTTTAGCATTCATAGAGTAGTTAAGTTTCTTAAGTGCAAGCATAAGTGCTTCACGCTCACTATCATAAACGAATACTTGCTTCTCGTATTTTGGGTTCCACATATCTGCCCATTCATCGATTTGTTCATCAATCATTGTCGTATTATACACGATACCCATTGTTCCCCAAAGGTATGGTACACCGTATTTATTTTCTGGGTCATAAGATAAGCCTTTAAATTCAGCATCAATCTTCTCGTAGTTTGTAAGTAAAGAGGTATCTATTGTTGCTAGCATATCTTCCTTAATCATCTTTTCTACCATATAATCTGATGGAAAAAGTACATCATAGTTTGACCCACCTGCAGATAGTTTTGCAAACATATCTTCATTTGTTGGGTATACTTCATAGACAACTTTAATACCTGTTTCTTCTTCAAACATACGGTTTACTTCTTCATCTATATAATCGCCCCAGTTGTAAACATAAACAACTGGTTTATCACTGCCACCGCATCCTGTTAATCCCGCTAATGATCCTACTAATAAAGTTCCTGCTAATGCTAAACGTAAAGCTTTTTTCATTGTATTCTCACACCTTCCCTATTCTCTCTCTTGTAGTTGGCATCATGCCACTATCTATTATTTTCTTTTTTTGCTTGTCTACTTGCTCTTATGTTTATGATAACCAAAATAACCATAATAGTTGTAAACATAAGAGTTGAAATTGCATTTATTTTTGGGCTTACACCACGTCTAGCCATGGAATAAATCTGTATGGATAAGGTATTTACCCCTGATGCTGTATTGAAGAAACTTACAACGAAGTCATCAATC
>JBOGBZ010000193.1:0-11242 GCA_051656485.1 Cellulosilyticaceae bacterium | reverse complement strand
CCATCCTCTACGGTTACATTTACCCCATCTAATGCCCTTACTTCACTTTCATCTTGCCCATATATTTTCTTGAGTTCTTTCGTTTCTAATAGGATCATCATATTCCCCTGCCTTTTTCGCTTCTTTTATTTTATAAGCTTATTATAAGGCGAACTTCTTACGATTTGGTGACACATTGTAAGAAGTTTATACTTTGTGGCAAAAAAATTGCAGCTTACCTCTAAACTGGGTAAACTGCGTCTATTATATTATGGTAACCAGTTCCATTATATGGTATACTTTATCTTACAATACAATAGTTGAACGGGCTACTGGTATCACTCTACCTCTTACTAGAGAGGAGGTGATACATATGAGTAACGAAACTTTAACGTTGCTATTTAATGCAGGTTCTTTCTTGTTAACACTATTAATGTTTATAGTTGTTCTCATCGAAAAAATTGCAAAAAAATAGTAGCCCTATATCTGCAAATGTGCGCTACTATTTTTCCTTTTAAAAATACATAGTGATACCAGTTGCCTAAACAACTAGAAATTGTACTAAGAAGGATGCTACCAACATCCTTCTTTTTTATTGCTTTTATTATAGCACTGATGCTTACTCTTTTTCAAGTATATCGTCTTCCCAGTAGTCTAGTCCCACGCACGCTAAGTCAGGAAAACTTTCCTTCCATAGACCTAACCATTCATTCTCTAGTGGTATAATCGTCGGCTCGTAGCGATAGGTAATACGATAAACCCCACTCTTGTACTTCTTCACTTCCGGCTTCTGATTGTAGACATACTCATAAGTCATACCTTTTTCATCTAGCATTTTGGTTGCATAGATGGCACCTACCGAAAGTTCTCTTCTCTCTACAAAGTTATCTGTGAAAAGCTTCTCTACATCAGGCTTATTCCCCTCTTCTGATACATAAAGCAATGTGATATCTATGGCTTCATTGTGTACTTTAAGCGTATCAAGAAGCGCTACATCTTCTCCCTCTTGGAAATCATGATAAGTGTCAAACCATAGTTCTCTTGTCCGATCTTCTCGCTCTTCATTAACTACTGTATCTTCTAATTTCCATTTAGGTTTAATGATTTGATGCTCCCCACCTGAGATGATCAATTCTATCTTCTTTACTTGCTCTGGATCCATAAAAGCTGGGCGTCTATCATTATACAGGATTTCTGTTGTTGTCACTGGTCTATAATCTATCTCTATTTTATTATTGTAGCTTACCCAATGTACTTGTGTCTCTGCATAGAACTTTGTGCCATCTTTTTGCTCTATGAAAAGTTGCCTAATAGGCCAGTTTCTATAATTTGAGTCTTGTATTGGTTCATCTATCTGTGTACCTTCTAATATGATTCCTGTCCAATCTAACTTTACCTTTTCTATATAGTATGTGCCCATATCTGTGTGTATTAGCTTATCAATAGTCGCTACCCATTCTCTACTATCTGGCTTCAGCATGATTTCTTGCTTCCATTCTGCTTCTAACACTTTATCTACCTTAGTATACATAGCTCTACTAGTGATATTTTTAATCTTATCTCTATCAAAAGGTTCACACACTCTAAATCTTATCTCCGCTTGCTCCTCTTCTGAATAATAACTATGACCTGTTCCATCATCCAAAGGCATACCTGTACTTGTATATGTAAAGTATATACCCATTCCTGATTCAGATACACCATAGCTGTCATAAGCTTTCTTATCCATTGGTTGCTTGGTTATGAAAAAGCTTTTCCCCTCTATACTTACCATACCTTCTAATGTTATCTCAGGTATTTGTGGTACGAGTACCTGCCCTACTGTCTGTGTAGGCTTCTGCTCTTTAAATGCTTTATAAATCGTATCAAGTTGATCCTGCCACTCTTTATCTTGATCTATCTCTACTACCGAGTGTGTCTCATCATATATTTTCTGTAGATTAATAGGTGCTATCTGACTACCATCTTTTCTTTGTACAATATTCCCTACCTCTAAGTAGTAAGGCGCATTCCCCTCTAGCATCTGTGAGGATGTGGATTGGTCGACCACAATATAAGTAAGGGTTTTCTGGTCCTCAGATAAATACTTTGTACAGCTTGCTCCTCCATAAGGCCTTATGGTATTCATGTGATTTCTTATATACCCTACTTCATCCGCCTCATCAAATGTTTCCTCGTTCACTTTTGTAAAGTCTAGAACCAACATAACTTTTTCTTTAGTCGTATAGGCTTCTTGTATGGTCATTGTAATCCCATTCTCCGTCACACTTTGCCCAACTACCTGTATGTTCTCACTGGGTGGTACAACGCCATCATCCCCTATGTAATACTCAAAAAACTGTTGCATAGGTTGTGCAAATACTGTCCCCGTTATAAGCAGTGCCGCTGCAACCAGTATGATTTTCTTAGTCTTCCACTTCCTTCTTTTTATAGATGGTGGTGTTTCATTCGTTTCCATCTGCACTGACTTTGAAATGTTTCTAGCCTTTCTCAAAGCTAGCTTCTCTATATTTTCTATAGCTACTAAGTCATCTACCGCCGCTAGTTCTTCTTCCGTTAGATCAACATCTTCTAGCAACTCCGGTGGCAGCTTCTTCATCATGTCTTCTATCTTTCTCATCCCTTATCACTCCCTTCTGTTTCAATAATGCCCCTAATCTTTTCTTTCCTCTCGAAAGCTTAGTGGTGATGGTACTTTCCTTCATTCCCATCGCCTTTGCAATGTCTTTTGTCTTATCCAAATAGAAGTATCTGCGGATAAAAATTTCCCCATCTGGTTCTCCCATTTCTTCTATCGCTTCTTTGATAAGAGTTTGCTCTTCCTTTGCTACGAGGCCATCTTCTACAGATGATTCAGTATCCCCTACGCTATCATCCTCTAGATGTAAAGTTAACTGCTTACCTTCTACTCTTAGTTTATTAATGGTATGGTTCCGTGCCATGACACCTAGATAATGCTTGATACTTCCGTCTATCGGCTGAATTCTTATACCCAGCTCCCATACTTTCACAAATACATCTGCACTGATCTCTTCTACATCTTCCTTCTGCAGCTGCCCCTTAGCTACCCTTATACATACAGCCGCTACATACCGACTATATTTCTGGACAAGCTCTAGATAACTCGCTTCATCGCCTTTACTAATACCCATAAGTAAAGTTTGATCGTCCATCGTCTCCCCCCTTCCTGATGTCTTTCACTCTTATATACACCACATCTTGCATTTTTGTCTCATTAGTATCTTTAATTTAACACAAATTTTTTTGTTATAAAATAAAAATCAGGGTTCCATGTAATCTTATCTCCTTCGTATAACGTTTTATTCCCTAGGCAATACTTTCACTAGGTAGGTGATGGGATGAAGGATTTTATCAATATGATTAATTGGTGGCATGTACTAGGGGTTTTACTTATTTTTTCTCCATGGCTTTTATTTTTCTTGTTATGGTCGTTATTTCGTTAAATTACAAAGAGCATGTCCTATCATTTAGGGCATGCTCTTTGCTGGTTTTTGTGTATCACTATAATATACATACTTAAACTCTGTCATACCTTCTTCAAACACGATGTCTTGTGAGTCCATATTCAAAAGTTTAATAACGAAAGTATCTGTAAGCGTGATACCTCCTGTTTCCCATACATCTATGGTACAACGAATAGTATTCCCTTTTGCAGGATGGAATGTGATTTTGATACTATTTCCATTGTATAGGGTCTTGCCAAATACTTGTTCACCATCTTTGGTATAACCTTTGCCTTCTTCATGACTTAGACTATGTTCCTTTGTACCAAGTTTACGTGATTCATTGGAAAGCTCTAATGCTTCTATATAGGTCAAAGTAGTCATCATATCATCTTTAATCATCTCTACGATTTGCCTTTGGTCTGTGGTAATATGCCTCTCTACCAGCATCTTATTGGTCATGATTTGAACAGATGATGCGCCCGCTATGACAATACTCGCAAGGGCTATGCCTACTATGATTTCTACGAGGGTGATACCTTTGTTATTCATCGGCACTTCCCCCTCCGCCAGGTACAAACTCTACGATAACTACATTCTCTTTATCTGAGTCTAAGCCATACCTATACTGCCCTTTTACCGTGACCTTATTGCTGCTACCTCCATAATTAAAGCTTACTTGCCCATCTACGCGCAAGGGTACTTGGGAACTTGCACCCTCTATTTGCTCATAGACATTCTCTAGGTCATGGAAGTCCTCTAGTTTCTCACCATATACTTTGGTAGTAGCTAATAGTCCGCCAAAGGCTGTAAGAGAAAGGATAGTAAGGAGTACCATAGCTACTACTGTTTCGATGAGGGTGACGCCTCTTTGATTTGGTTTGGTTGTATGCATAGATACCTCCTTTTATTTTGGAACATAAATACTTTTGGTAAAACTTGTGCTACCACTTCCCATATTACCAATCGGATCTTGTACATAATGGTAAGTAATATTTTGATGCATTGATGTAATAGAATTCGCCAATATACTTCCATTAAAATTTAAGGAATTAACATGAATATTGCTTCTACTTCCTATTCCATATATATGTGCATAAGTGTTGTTTCCATCTAATTTCAGTGTAGCGTCCTCCGCTACAATAAATCGAACATAGGGAAATTCTTCACTTCCTTGTTCCATTGACATCCCTTGTATATTATTAAAAGTAGCCTTTATATTGGATGGAATAATAATATGAATAGGATTCATTGGTGTAGCATTTATTGATGTAACTGGAAATCCTTCTCCACTCTGTCTTAAGATATAATATTTTCCACCTTCTAGCACCTTATCCCATATTGATAAAATTTCTTCTTTTTCAGTGTATGCAGCTGCTTGTACCCAATTTGGTGGCATATCAGGCCTCTCAGGTATCTTTTCAGGAATTTCTTTACCATCTATTATTCCTGTAAAAACTACATTTTTATTATCTTCCAAGCGATAATCTTCTACACTCAACTTGCCCTCACTCGATCCTTCTTTTGAAAAGCTTATTTCTTTATCATCAATCCATACACCCTCACTAGCTTGTATATTTGCATTTATTATTATTTTTCCTTGTTTACTATTGGTAGGTTTGATTTCGAGTTTTCTACATATAATTTGCCCATTTATCTCCATCTGAACTTCACTTGCAGTATTCGTAAGTAAAGTAACATTCCCTGTTGTCTGAATTCCACTAGTATGGTCACCTATAGTTGCATTTGGTTTCCCTATCCTCATATTTTGAAGTGTTATATCTTGTTCTGCTATAATTCTTCCGTTAATATACCCTTCTCCCTTAATATTGCCATAGGTTCTCCTAATATCAACCGATCCCTTAACCATCAAATCTCCATCTTCCATTCTAATTTGTACTACTCCTGTATGTGTTGTATTCTCAGGCATAGATAGATTTTGTTCTCTGATAAGACTGGTATTTTTTCCTGTAAAAAGCCTAATATTATCTTTCTCTATTCCATCTTTATAATAAAACCCCATATCTCCACCACTACCACCTTGGACTACCTTCATTTCTAACCCCACTTGCTCATATCCCTTACCTACTTCTGCCTCACCGATAATCTTCAAGGTATTCTCATCTTCCTTAATGACTTTCCCTTTTGCTACAGGCATATAGGCACTTGGATTATTATCCCGTTTTGATTCCTCTGGTTGAAACTCGAAATCTTTTAGTTCTAAGGTTTGTCCTTTTTGTAGCCCCTTTACTGCATCAATAAAGGCTGCATCTTTCCCATCTTCTAGCACTTGAGCTACTGCGTGGCAGACGCTACGTGCTGTGAGATACGCTTGACGATTATCTCTAGAGTAAGCTGCACGGTTGACGAAATTCTGCACTCCGGTGAAGATCATTCCCAAAAAGATGACGACAATCATCATAGCAAGGACTACCCATAAGAGTGCTCCCCCTTTTTGATTTTGTCTTCTACCTTTCTGTGGCTTATTCATCTGATGCTTCTCCTACTAAATCCTGTGACATCATATAAAGTATCAATTGGAATCGATGACTTGCTCTTTCTCCACTAGCAAAAGAGAAACTTTCTACTTTGCTATAAGGTAGTTGCTGAAGAACTGTAAGTAGACTTCTAGCACTTTCTAGTGTTCCATTTACATTGATTTCTATAGGTATACTTCGTACGCCTACCATCTCATCTCCATTTGTACTGATACTTCCTAGATTAAGTGTTGTAGGTTTCATCTGATTTGTAACGATTGCTGTAGATAAGAGGTTATCAACTTGCTCTTTAGAAAGCTCTATTGTCAATCGCCCCTCATAACCTTTCACTATACCTCTAAGGTCTTTAATGGTCTCTAGATGATTTTGTCTTTGTGATAATCTATAGTTTAACTCTAATTTTTGTGTTTCTAATGCTTCATATCTTTCTTTGAGCGTTGCTTGCTTTTGTAACGGCTTAGCTATAAGAAAGTGCCCACCTAATGTGATAATAGAAAAAATAAGTAAAAAGAATAGAAGTTTTCTATCTCGCTTTGTCATCTTAATTGTCATACGCTTCTACCTCCTTTAGTGTAGCTACTATACTAAACCCATACTTCTCACCTTGGCTCGTATAACCACTATAATCCACCTCTTCGAAAAGCGTCGTCGCTTTAAGTCGTGTCACTAATTTTTCTGTTTCATGAATACCTGTAGCACTTCCCTGTAAAGCTAGTACCCTGGTATCTTCACTATAATTCACCTCACGAATAGTGATGGCATCCCCTGCTACACCGTATACTTGTCCTAAAGTTTCTCCGTCGATTACTTTACTTTCTACTATGTCTTGAAGTGTCATCTTAATTGCTTCTACTGCATCTTCTAATCGTATTTTTTGATTCTCTAATGCTACGATTTCTCCTAGTGCCTCAAGTACATCTGAACTTACAAGATAATCTTCAAGCACTCGGATGTTTTTTTCATAGCCTTTATTAACTCCTGTAATCCAGAATCCTATCGTTACGATGATTGCTGCCAACAACCCTGTGTTTACAGCCTTTCCAAGCCATCTTAGCTCTCGCCAATATACTTTTTTTCTATTTTTAACGCCCTTTGCTAGGTTAATATCTCTTTCCGCTTTATATAACCCTCCCAATGGGTAAAACGCTTCATTCTTGACGGCACATGGGATTGTTTGTACTGTCAGGGTATCGTCTAAATTCTCTACCAGTCTACTTAATTGCTGCACTACTTCTTCCTGTATTCCCACATAATAACTTGCCTCTATGCTATGCCCAGTCTTCTGAGACTTATTGAACTGTATCATAGATGAAAGGCTAGTAAAGAGCTCTGCACCATACCCAGGTGCTAAAGATTCTCCAACAAGCCTTGTTTTATTGTGAAAAATATACTCACCTTTTTGAAGTAGAATTGCTGTCATTGTTTGTTGGTCCATAATATTTAGGACACAACACTTATCTTGCAAAACTACCTGTGCTTTTGCCCACTTCAAAATACCATTCAATGCTACATCTATAGCCTTTACTTTAATGCCTGCTTCTTCAAATATTTCTTTATAGCGAGTTAGAAAACTCTCTGGCATTGCACATGCCATGATCGAATGATTCTCCCCTTTTGAAAGACGACTAAAGTCATAAATGTACTTCTCATTTTGTTCTAAAAGGGCAAATTCTTTCTTCAATACACTAATAATTTGTGCTTCCGAAAGTGGTGGCAACATCATTTTCTTCGTAATAATATGGCTACTATTTAATAAAATAGTTACTTTGTTTAAACGTTTTTTATATGTTTTCAGTGTCTCTACTACACTTTCTTTCTGAAGGATCACACCATTTAAAACTGTGCCTGCTGGTAATGCTATTTGTTCTTGATAAACAATATTTACACTACCATCCTTCGCCAGTTTACCTTCAACAATACTCATTTGGTCATTGTTAATATAGATAATTTTTCTCATCATTTTCTCCTTATGCCCCAATAGAACTATAGACTGTCAGTAATGGTAGCATGACTCCTAGCATGAGGAAGCCAATGAGTGCACCTACAATAATAATCATCATCGGTTCAAGTAGAGTAATCAACTTCTTAATCGCACTATTCGCCTCATATTCAAATTGGTCTGCTACTGCTACGAGCATCTCATCTAAGCGCCCTGATTCTTCTCCTATATAGATGGCTACAAGCATTTTCTTATCTAAGCCCTCCACAGTATCCATCGCCTCAGAAAGAGATGTCCCCGCCTTAATACGTGCAATCGCACTTATAAATTGTTCCTCTATGTGCACATTACCAATCGTTCTCGCACTTACAGTCACACACTCGATCATCGAAAGACCACTTATATAAAGTGAGCTTAATGTACGTGTAAAACGTGCTGTATAAATAATAGATACAAGATAGCCTATCTTATAAATACTTAATTTCATACGGTCTAAGTGACGTACCACTTTGGGCTGTTTTGATAAATAATACATAATAAACCCTATCATAAGTCCACCACCGCTTATCATCGTCCAGTGATTAATGAAACCATTGCTAATCGCCATAATGACCTTTGTAATGAGCGGTAGCTCTATTCCTTCAAACAAAGTAAAGAAACGTGGCAAAATCATGGTAAACATACCTATCATTACAACCACAATCATCACCAGTAGAATTAGCGGATACATCATTGCATTTTTAATCTTAGTATTCAGCTTATGCTCTTTCTCATAGTACTCCGCCATCTTCATGGCTACTTGGTCTAGCTTACCGCTGACCTCTCCTGCCTTATACATATTGATAAGAAGGCTTGGAAAAGCTTCTTTGCACTGCTCCATAGCAGTCCCTAGGCTATTCCCTTGATTGATAATGCCATAGAGTTCTTCATAAACTTGTCGAATACGCTTATTGGTCTCACGGTCTTTCATGATGGCTATAGCTCGCATCATTCCTACACCTGAAAGTTGCATACTGCCTATATATCTAGAAAAGTCACTAAGCTCCATCGGCTTCATCTTATACAACTTTTCTTTTTCTTCTTCTATTTCATTAATGGCATAGACTACTATACCTTTTGCTTTTAACTGCTCATAGACATCCTGGGGACTTTTCGCTACTAAAGTTCCTTGGCTTACCTTCTGGTCATAATCTTTACCTTCATAATGATACTTAGGCATGATTCACCTCCTTGATACTCTTAGTTTTGGCAGATATAAAAATAAACATGTCTGGGCACATGTTTATTTTGTTTTATATTTGATTATTTTCCTGCTGGTGGTGTTGGAGTTGATGGTGCTGTTGCCCCCATAGTAACTGGCTCAGTCTGTATGCCCTTATACTTAATTGTTACCTCTCCCTGATTATTGATATTTGTAACTGTATACTCTCCTTGGTTTGTCGGCTCAGTTGTAACATATTTAGCTACTGGACCATCTAAGTTAGCTAATTCAGCTTCATAACCATCAATAGCCTCAAAATTAGCTTTACTTGTTGCTCTTCCTTGTGTCGCTACTGTTTGTGCTGCTACATATGCTGTACGTGCTTCTACATCATCTGCTGCCTCATCACCTTTATTAATATATCCCATTAATGCTGGTACTGTAATCGCTGCAAGTACACCAATAATTACAATTACTACGATTAACTCTACTAATGTAAAACCTTTTTGATTGTTCATTTGCTTTTTCATCATTATGTCTCCTTTTTCTGTATCTAATTGTGTATATATTCTGTCCGTCTTTTGTCTCTATGCTATCTCTTTTGTCCCTGACTCGCTCATCCCAGATACGCTAGTCTTCTATGTACACAAGAACCTTCTTGTGGCAGCTGGCTGTCTTGGCATATGCTTTAGACCCTCTAGCTTTGCGCCCCATGTTTTCGCATGGTTTGCCATGTATAGTATTAGACCATCAGTCTAAAAAATTCCTCTTTATCTGAAGTGACTGTTAATGCACTTTCTAATGATACTTTGCCTTGTTGTACAAGGTCTACCAAGCTTCTATTCAGACACTTCATGCCGTCTTTTGAAGAAGTCTGAAGCATGCTTTGTATCTGGTGCCCCTTGTTTTCACGTATCATACTTGCTACTGCATCGGTGCTCACAAGTACTTCCACTGCTGCACATCTTCCTTCGCCATCTGCTCTCGGTAAAAGTGTCTGGCTAATGACACCTTTTAAGGTAGCTGCTAGCTGTGTACGTATCTGACTTTGCCCATGTGGTGGGAAAGCATCGATGATACGATGAATCGTATTGACCGCTCCTGTGGTATGGAGTGTCGCAAAGACCAGGTGACCTGTCTCTGCTGCCGTAATAGCTGCACTAATCGTCTCAAGGTCTCGCATCTCTCCTAGTAGAATCACATCAGGGTCTTGTCGCATAGCACTCTTCAGTGCTTCGCCAAATCCTCCGATATCATCGCCTATCTCTCTTTGGTGTACTAATGCTCGCTTATTTTCATGCACGTACTCGATAGGATCTTCGATAGTCAGTATATGCACTGGCTTTGTGCTATTAATCTGGTCAATCATAGCTGCTAACGTCGTAGACTTACCACTCCCTGTAGGACCCGTCACTAACACCAGACCCCTTGGCTCTGCTGCTAACTGCTGAATAATAGGTGGCATATCTAACCGCTGCAATGATGGTATATCATTCTGAATAAGTCTTATAGCCGCGCCTAATTTCTTTTGTTGGTAGTAGACATTGACCCTTTGTCGCTCTCCTGTAGGTAATGCATAGCAAAAATCTAAGTCTTGTCTTTCTCGAATAGCATCGCGCTGACTTTCATCAAGCATTTCTTCAATAAGTATGAGAGGCTTTTCATACTCTTCTGTATTTGTTAAGGGTTGTATATGTCCATCTTTACGAACAATGATACCTAAATCTTCCGTAATATGTATATCAGAGCACCTAAGTGCCCTCGCTTCTCTAATTAAATCATCAATATTTTTCATTTTTTATATTGTAAAGGCTGTGTGACGAATGTATTCGTCGACAGTCGTTATACCCTCCTCTACTAATGTCAGTACCTGATGTTTGATAAACTTCATCTCTTCTTCTCTTACATAGTTATAGACCTCTTCTATAGGTCTCTTATCCGTAATCATTTTTCGTATGACGCCATCTATCTCTAATACTTCGTGGACAGCTATTCTACCTTTGTAACCTGAATCATTACAGTTGTGACAGCCTCTACCTCTATAGTAAGTGTGCTGGTCTTCTAAATAATGTCGCTCTTCTTGTGTAGGCATGTACACTTCCTTGCAATATGGACATACTTTCTTCACTAGACGCTGTGCTACCACCCCTACTAAAGAGTT
>JBOGBZ010000192.1:0-10079 GCA_051656485.1 Cellulosilyticaceae bacterium | reverse complement strand
CTGGTGACGAGTTATAGTGAAAAAGCTTTAGCCGTCCTTAAAAATCAAGTGCCAAAGGATTTACAATCCCTGTGTGTAAGTGTACTTGGCGATGCAGAAAGCCGCAAAGAGCTGGAGAAAAGCTTAGAGGTGATACAAGATAAGCGTGGTACCTTAGAGCGTAGCGAACTAACAAGACGTGTGGCGATGTATGAAAAAAATAGAGAAGCGTGCGTACGTACGTTAGACAAACTAAAGGGTGAACTCAAGAGCTTAAAGCTTAATGAATATACACCTTTAAAAGTAGCAGGGAAAATGTATAAGGCAGTGGATGCTGCAAAATACGTGGATGCACATCGTGAAGCGTGTGAGTGGCTGATAGGACCTGTAAGACATGGTGCCCTCTTCCCTTTAGGTGAAGATAAAGTACAGAAGCTTTATGAGATGCAAGGCATGCTCACTGAAGAAGATGAGATTATTTGCAAATGGCCAGTGGCAGTCAGTGAACTGCTGACACCTGAAGCACTCACTACGTTTACTGAACATGAGAAAAAGTGTAAGAAAAAGACAGCCCCACTTTTTGAGAAGTACTTTAAGCCTTCAGAAGAAATGACAGAGGAAAGCTTAAAAGAACTTATGGCTGCATTAGAAGTCTTAAAAGAAGGCATTCGCCATGACGAGAAGTGGTGTGCCCATGTGTTAGAAGCCGGCAAGGATGATAAGGCGAAGGAGAAGTGGCAGAGTCTTGTCAGTGACATTAAAGAAGTGTATCAGCTGAGTATGACTTATGCAGATGAGATTCTAGCAAGAGAACCGCAGATTTTACCAGTGGATAGTAAGATTAAACCATTGGATGTGTATAGTAAGATCAATCAGAAGCTGCAAGGTGGCGGGAAGTTATCGAAGATGATGCTTCTATTTAATCCGCAGATCAAAGCAGTGGTGGGGGCGAGCCGTATTAATGGCAGACAGCCAGAGACGATGGCAGAGTTTGAGACACTGATCCATCACACAGTCCTTGAGGAAAAGCGAGAAAACCTTAAGTTGAAATGGGAAAGACAAATGACAGCATTAGGTGCACCCGCTGTGAAAGAAATGGGCGAGCAGTTTGAAGTGGGGTGCCAAAAGTACGGCGAAGCGATTAGTCGTTACTTAGAGTGGTATAAGAAAAAGTGGCTACCCATGCTTAAACGTCTAGAAAACCTAGGACTTGAGTGCAACGCTGTATTAGAAAATCAAGCACTAGACATCGAAGTAGGCAGTGAGATTCAGTACATCAAAGAAACCTTTATAGGTGAAGTGTGTGACTTGCTGCAATACAAAATCGATAGCTTACAAAAAGCTTATGGAAAAGACTGTAAGCAGGCGATGGAGCGGGCTATCCAAGACTACACTGAAAGTACGAAAAGTGAATGTCTGATGGGGCTAAAGATGGCGCTACGCACTGGCGATTTAGAACGCTACAAAAAATACTATGAAGAGATTCAGAGGGCCAAAGAAAAGACCGCCCTTTTCATCGAAAGAGAAGAACTCCTAGAAAAGCTAAGCTTTGCAGCACCAGGATGGGCAGAGAGGCTGCGTATGCCTATGGTTACAGAACCAGAAGTATGCCCGACTAATATAGAAGAAGCATGGTTATGGCTCCAATTCAAAGAAATGCTTGAAAAACGTCATGAACGTACGGTAACGATGGTGAAGGAAGAAATGGCTGAAGTAGAAAAGCGTCTGCAACACTATACGTTACATCTGACAGTGGACAAAGCGTGGCTACATAAGCTCGTAGACTTTGATGCTAACCGTAGTGAAGTACAGGCTATTGAAGGTTGGAAACAATTGATGATGCGTATGGGTGCAGGTAAAGGAAAGCAAACAGAAATTTTACGTGCGGAAGCCAGAAAATTGATGCCTAAATGTCAGAAGGCGGTACCGGTATGGATTATGCCATTAAATAAAGTAGCAGATCATTTTGATCCAAGAGAAAATAAGTTTGATGTGGTCATTATCGATGAAGCAAGTCAAGCAGATATGATGGCACTTGTGGCACTATATCTAGGAAAACAAATACTTATCGTTGGGGACCATGAGCAAGTAAGTCCACTAGCTATCGGTGAACGTGCGGAAGAGATGGAACGTCTCGTGAAGACGTACTTAGAAGATATGCCGAATTACTACTTGTACTCAGGGCGTTTCTCACTGTATGATTTAGCCCAATTATCAGGGTATCAACCGGTGAAGCTAAAAGAGCACTTCAGATGTGTGCCAGAAATTATCGGCTACTCCAATGCACTGGCTTATAATGGCCAAATCGAACCACTACGAGAAAGTAGTAAAGTCATTCAGCCACCCCTTCAGATGGTCTATGTAGAAGATGCCACAGAAAAAGGACAGGTCAATGAAAAAGAAGCACGTACAATCGTTCAGCAAATCTTAAGGTGCTGTGACAATCCAGCATACGAAGGTAAGAGCTTCGGTGTCATCAGTTTAAAAGGTGATAAGCAAGCAAGCTGCATTGACCAAATGCTTCAAAAAGAGATGACTGCCACAGCTTATGAGAAAAGACATATTTTATGCGGGAATCCTTCACACTTCCAAGGGGATGAAAGAGATATTATCTTTATATCCTTTGTAGATACAGCGCCAAAAGGTGAGCTGCTAAGACTTATGACTTATGGCACAGATAATCTTTATAAAAAGCGTTATAACGTAGCCATGAGTAGAGGACGTGAACAAGTCTTCTTGTGTCATTCTTTTGATCCAACGACACAACTAAAAGAAGAGGACATCCGTACAGAGCTCTTCCAATATTGTTATAATGTAGGCAAAGAAAGTGAAAAAGATGTGGTGAGTTATGAGGAACCACTAGCTGAGTTTGATGCCATGATCAAAGAAGAACTTGAATCACTAGGGTTTGAAGTGAAGTCACATAAGCCATCAGGAGAACTACTTACAGGGCTTGTGGTAGCTAAAGACGGTAAGCAAGTGCGACTCATATGTGATAGTGAGAAGTGGCAGGAAGAAGTGGCATTAGATGAAGAAATCGCAAGACAAGCAGTGCTTGAGCGCATCGGTTGGCAATTTATCCATATAAGTGCTACGGCGTTTTATATGAATCGACAGAAAAGCATGGAGAAGATTGTGCAAAGTATCTAGTAGAGTATAAATTTTCGTACAAAATAGTAAAAGAAAAATAAAAATTCAAAGAAATTGTAGTCACAAAAGATAAATTATAGTACAATGATGTAAAAATAACAAAAAAAAACGATTATTCGACATGACAGATAAAGGAGAACACATGCTAGAAACGATACTTGTTGCATTGCTTATAAGCAAGATAAAAGGCTATAAAGTAAATGTTGTAGTGATGGAAAAGGCTTTTTATCCACTTTTTGTTTGCGAAATCATTTATTGGTGTATTCAAATGAGTTTATTTGCAGGCAATTATGCTTTTTTACCTTATGCAGCTGTTTTTAAAAGTATTTATTTGTGTACGACGCTTTTTATCGTCTTTCGCTATGATCTGGCGAAGTATGCCCTTATAGGCGCAATATGCGTTCTTGTAGGTGGCTGGTGTAATGATGTGGCTATCGCAGCAAATGGTGGGTACATGCCAGTCTTTCCAAGCTTATCCTATCTAACGGGGTATGTGAGTAAAGAAGCCTTTGGGGTCGCAGATCAATTACATATTTTGGGCAATGAATGGACAAAGGCAAAGTATCTGACAGATATTTTTGATATAGGTTATAGCATATTGAGTATTGGTGATCTACTGATTCGTCTCTTACCAGGGATGGTACTTTATAAAGGGATTCAATGTGCAAATAAAGAACAACGTATGAAGATGAGTAAGGAAGGAAGTAAAGAAAATGTTTAAGATTACACTTATGGAGGCACTCCTTAGAGCTGGCCCAGAAGCGATTATATTTATGATGGCAATTTATATATTTACGAAGACAAAGTTTGATTGGCCAATGATTGGTAAGTTATGCATCACACTAGTAGTAGGGATTTTTGTTATTAGGGCACTACCTATTAGCTATGGCATACATACGATACTCATTGTTATATTAGCTATTTTTCTAACGACTACTTTAGGAAAGATTGATGTAACGAGGGCCATTCGTGCAGCCATTATAACAACCCTTATTCAAGTTATATGTGAAGGGATCAATATCACTTGGATTCAATATTGTTTGAAGCAGGATTTAGAAATCGTATTTGCAGATCGTATGATGAAACTTATCTATGGGATGCCTTCGTTGGCATTAACGGCTTTAATGATTGGTATTTATTATTTTAGCCGCTATAAGTTAACAAAAGTGAATGAGTAAAGAAGGTGAACCATGAATACAGAACAATGGACTAAGGATCAAGCTGCACAGATAGCAGAAGCGCTTGGGTATGGAGAAGACAAGAGGGATATTATCGCATATGGGCTATTTGCTTTAGTCCATACGGTGTTGGCTATTGTGGTAACAGCGATTGTAGGGTTGTTATGTGGTGTGATGATTGAGGCACTTATTCTTTCTTTTACGATTGCAATCTTGCGTAAAGCTTCTGGCGGCATCCATGCGACATCACCTGGAAGATGTCTTGTGATAGGAACTGTCGTATGTATCGTGGGGGCCTTCGGTGGTCGTATACTTGGTAGTATACATCCTTTAGGTATTTTACTTATAGATGGTATTATATATATATGGGCTTATAGGATTATCAAGGCAAAAGCGCCAGTAGATAGTCATGCAAAGCCTATTAGCAATTTGAAAAAACAAGCTTTTTTAAAGAAGAAATCATTACATATTTTAACTTTTTATATGGTAATGGTGATGGTCATGAGCCTTATGAGTATGCAGATGAACAATAATCTTAGTCTGCGTATTTATAGTAGCTGTATTTTACTCGGCTATAGTTGGCAAGTGATGACTTTGATACCGACAGGAAAATGGATTATACAAAAATTAGATTTTTTGTTGATCAATAGACTAACACAAATGCAAGGAGGAAGAGAAAATGAAAAAAATTAATGCAAAAGTATTAATGGCAGTTGCTACAGTTGCTACAGTATTTGCTTCAATGGTAGCATCTTCAGCATGTGTATGGGCAATTTACCAACCTGAAGAGCCAAAAGCTTTAAGAGAAGAGTAAAAAAGAGAGATAAAGTTTGCATAGGCAGGCTTTATCTCTCTTTAGGTTGTAGGAGGGTATAAATATAAAAATGAGTGAAAAAAAATATCCCAAATATGAAGAAATTCATAATCGATTAGCAATTGTAAAATCAGCGTGTTTAATATTCACGAGTATTATTTGTTTTAAAGCATTATGTGCCAAAATGGACGGGGATGTCTATACCTGGATTTATTCTTTTAGTATGCTCCTTATGCTAGTAAGTATCTATGGTATATGGAACTTCGTAGTGAATAAGAACTTACTGGCGCAGACGATTTTGGGGCAAAGTATAGAAAATATACTGCTTTGTAGTGCGGTTTTCATTATGTTAATGATCACTGGAGGACATCAGAGTTCTTATAAATTTATATTTTTAGTTATTATCATTACCAGTACCATACAGTTTGGTAAAAAGTATGGTATGGGGGTTGCAGTAGTAGTTTCTAGTGTGATATTAGGAATAGACTTGCTTTATGGAAGGCAAGAAATGTTTAATATGTACTTTGAAGACGATTTAATATTAGTAGGTATTTTCTTGCTTACAGCGTGGGTATTAGGCGTGTATGTAACAGCAGAGAAGGAACGTATTGATGAACTGCAAAAAATGGTGCATTATGATGGGCTTACAGGTGTGTATAATCATAGATATTTTTATCAGCAATTGCAAAGTACTGTGGCAGAATCAAAGCAAGCAAAAACTTCAGTGGGATTATTGTTCTTAGATATCGACCACTTCAAGGAATATAATGATATCAATGGGCATCAAGCAGGCGATGGTGTCTTAAATAAAATAGGGACTTTACTCAGAGAACAGATAGGCGATAAAGGCTTGGTCGCACGGTATGGCGGCGAGGAGTTTGCAGTGCTTTTGCCACAGTATAGTCAAGAGGAATCTTGTAAACTTGCAGAAGTTATTAGAAAGCAAATCGAAGATACGTATTTTGAAGGTCAAGAAAATCAACCGGAATCGAATTTAACCATATCCATAGGCGTATCTAGCTATCCGTATAAAGCGAAAGATGAAGTGGAGCTGGTAAAGAGTGCGGATGATGCATTGTATCGTGCCAAATTCTTCAATAAAAATCGTGTGGAAACCTATAGTTCTATTTTAGATGAATTAGAAAAGAATATCGATAAAGAACAAAGAGAGTTAATGGAATCCGTAAAGACCCTCATTGGGATGATTAATGCAAAGGATCGCTATACCTATGGCCATACAGAACGCGTGGTACTTTATAGTAAAGTGATGGCAGAATGCATCGGCTTGAATAAAAAGGATACCCGAACCTTAGTTTGTGGCGCGTATATACATGATATAGGGAAGATGCATATTGATAAAGACATACTGGTGAAAAGAATGCCATTAACTGAACTGGAGTGGCAGTGCCTTAAGGAGCATCCAGCACAAGGGGTGGAAATCATCAAGCACATAGGCTGTTTAGATGCTATTCAAGACATTGTACGTCATCACCATGAACGCTATGATGGTAAGGGCTATCCAGATGGACTTAAAGGTGAGGACATACCGTACCTAGCAAGGGTGCTAACGGTTTTGGATAGTTTTGATGCCATGACGTCTAATCGTTCATATAATAAAAGAAAGAGCTATGAGGAAGCGATCGAAGAATTAAGAAGGTGTAAAGGGACCCAATTTGACCCAGAGATTACCGAACAATTTATCGTCGCATTTAATATAAAAAATGGAAGCACCTTTTAGAAGTTAGACTTCTATCAGGTGCTTCCAATAGCGCATAGGCATAAGCCTTTTTTGAAGTTTGGGATTCATCCTTTCGGGGATGGTGGTGCTTGTATAAAAAGCTTTAAACAAATCTTCGAAAGGGTCTTGGCAAGGAGTATGCAAGAGAGAGAGGTTTTCTTCAGGCGTAAGTGCTTGAAGAAAGACCTCTTTTTTTGTGTAGACAAGGGCAATCATACGGCGGATATCATGAATGATGAAGGCCTGGTCAGAAAAGCGTGTGGTAAAGTGGGGGGCTATAAGGGGTAGCACATGATGGTCCGGTTCGATGCGGCTATAAAAGCATAAGGGAGCGATCGCCTTAAAGCGTACAAAACCATGCATACGATTGGTTTCGTGAGAGACTTTACGATACAAGGTATCGACTGCGATGATGGTACCATTATTTTTAGCTAAGGTAATCTGAGGACCATAGGTATAACAAAGTCTTAAAAAATGGAGAATCAGCGTATCGCAGCCTAGGGCCTCGCTTAGATAAAGATAGTAAACGGTCTTTAAGATAGACTTGGAGAGCTTAGAAGGAATGCTCGCTAGTAGACGCTGTGCTTTATCTGGCTCAGTTTCGACGTGTAGGGGCGTTGTAAGTAAAGAAGGGGCATAGAGGGTGCTTCGGGTTATCGACACGTCTTCTTTGGCGTTGTAGGCATAAAAAAGAGCAGTCAGTAAACCATCGAAGCTACCATCATAAATGTATTCGGTCATAGAAAAGTCCTTTCGCTAAAATTCACCTGTAAGAGCAGATGGGAAGTCATCGACGACGGGTGGTGTGTGTGTATCAAATAAGCTTAACTGGGTGTGGGATACAGTAGGTCCAGACAAGTCAAAGGCAGGCGTAAGGGCTTGGCGAATGAGAACGTCGTCATAAGCTACGGGACTATTGTACTTGCCACCACATAAGATAAAATACTGGGCACGCTTAAGGACGATGCGTAGCTTCTTTAAATCCTGGAAGGTAAGGGTCGTAAGTCGCCTTGCACTTAGGATTTTCTTTGCGCCGCTTACGCCGATACCGGGGACACGTATGAGCATTTCAAAGGGCGCAGTATTGACCTCTAATGGGAAGATGTGAAGATGACGAAGTGCCCAGGAGGTTTTGGGGTCGAAATGCACGTCAAAATTCGGGTGCTCCTGATCTAGGAGTTCATCTGCTTTAAAACCATAAAAACGGAGGAGCCAGTCGCTTTGGTAAAGGCGATGCTCACGCAGCATAGGCGGCTGATGAATAGCAGGGAGCTGCTTGTCTGTATTGACCGGTACGTAAGCTGAGTAATACACCCGCTTCAAGTGAAACTTTTCGTAGAGCTTCTCGGAAAGGTGAAGAATGCTTAAGTCGCTTTCGGGAGAAGCACCAACGATGAGCTGGGTGCTTTGGCCTCCTGGAACAAAGAGTGGTGTAGAGGGCAGGAAGCGCTTGGTGTCTTGGGTTTCTGTGATGCGGGAGCTAATAAGCTTCATAGGCTTTAAAATATCCTGAGCGTGCTTTTCAGGGGCCAGACGCTTTAAGGAATCGGAGGAAGGAAGCTCGATGTTCACACTCATACGGTCGGCATAAAGACCACAGGTGTGAATCAGCGCTTCACTTGCACCGGGGATGGCTTTCACGTGTATATAACCTTTGAACTGATGCTGGACACGAAGCTTGTATAAGACCTGTGTCAAAAGCTCCATGGTGTGGTCAGGGCTTTTGATGATGGCAGAGCTTAGGAATAAGCCTTCGATGTAATTACGACGGTAAAAGTGAAGGGTAAGGTCCACCAGTTCATCTACTGTAAAAGCTGCACGGGGTACATCATTTGATTTACGATTGATGCAGTACACGCAATCGTAGATACAAAAATTCGTAAGAAGTACTTTAAAAAGAGAAATACAACGACCATCAGGGGTAAAGGAATGACAAATACCAGCTGTATGGGTAGAACCTAAATGTCCTTTTTGAGATTTACGATGGGAGCCAGATGAAGAACAAGAAACATCGTATTTGGCAGCATCGGATAGAATTTCTAATTTTGTTTTAATATCCATAATCATCACCTAACATAAGCATATCGAACGTATGTTCCCTTGTCTAGGCTTTATTTATTACGCATCGTTGCAATAGGAATGAAAAAAAAGAAGTAATCGCTTAAAAGTTTTTTTGATTTTAATAACAAAGAATATTTGAAAAAGACTTGGTATACTATATATGGTATGTGCAGTTGGAAATGCGTACATCATATGCTTAAAATAAAAATTTTTTTTGTGTAGAAGTTATGTAAAAGAGGGATGGATTTAAACCCTTTAATTTTAAGTGAAAAGTTGTCAAGTTAAAAATTTCTGGTTTCCAGTTTGTGGATTAAAAGCCGTGAAATGGGTTTGACAAGAGAAGGTGGAGGTGCTATATTTCCAAGAGAAATAACCAATAATCAATATTAATAAAGAATTAAGATGGTTATATTTAGAAAAATCAAAAAAATGAATAAATTAGAAACTGGGGGATGTCGATGGACGTAATAAAACGAGATGGGCAGATTGTTAGTTTTGACAAAGAAAAGATTGGACAAGCCATATTAAAAGCAATGAAATATGGAAGTGGGATTGTCGATGAGGAAGTAGCACTTCATATTGCTACAGAGATTGAGACGATTTTTACGAAGCTTCAAGAAGCGCCGACAATTTTTCAAATTGAAACCTATGTCTATCTAAAATTAATTGAAAAAGGGCATGAGTTGACTGCGAAAGCCTACGAAGGGTATCGTGCGATTCAAGGCTTTAAAAGAGAGACAAACACGACAGATGACAGTATACTAGGACTTATCAACTTAACCAATGAAGAAGTAATGAATGAGAATTCTAATAAGAACGCTATGATGGCATCTACACAACGTGATCTTATAGCTGGGGAAGTTTCTAAGGATATCTCAAGAAGAAAGAAATTACCAGCACGCATTGTGCAAGCTCATGATGAAGGGGTACTTCACTTCCATGATATGGACTACTTTATGCAGTCTATTTTTAACTGTTGTCTCATTAACATAAAAGATATGTTGGACAATGGTACAGTCATTAATAAACGTATGATTGAAAGTCCAAACAGCTTCCAAGTAGCGTGTACAGTTATGACGCAGATTATCGCACAGGTGGCAAGTAGCCAGTATGGTGGCCAATCAGTAGATATTCGCCACTTAGGGAAGTACTTAAGACG
>JBOGBZ010000191.1:0-4809 GCA_051656485.1 Cellulosilyticaceae bacterium | reverse complement strand
ATTGGTTAATTTTAGCTCCAATATCCATATACTGCCTCCCTGTCTGTATTTTTGAGTCGTTTTAATAAACTTTTTGTTTACACTAATTAAACTCACCTATGGAATTATACTTATTTTTTTATAGGTAGTCAATAGATTTAGTCCATTTTTATTTATTTTTATCAAACCAATAGTTTAGTATAATTGTTATTGAGTTTTCAACTTATTTAACTCTCTCTTTTATTATACTCAACACTTTCCGATATCATTCTGTTTTTTTTGTATACTGATTCTATACCTAGCTTTCAAGTATTTTGCATCTTTTTATGCGCCTCTCAACTAATCATATAAATAAAATAAAAGTTTAGTTAGATACACTTATTATTTTCTGATATTTTCAACTTCTTACGTCTATCCATAAAAAAACTGGAAACCTATGTTCCCAGTTTTTAAGCGTATATTTTACGGAGACGTTGTATAGCCTCTAATGTATTTTCTCTACTATTAAAAGCCGTCAACCGGAAGTATCCTTCGCCATTATGCCCAAATCCTATGCCAGGTGTCCCTACAATGCCCGCTTTATGAAGGAGCATATCAAAGTATTCCCAAGACTGCTCGTATCCTTCGCATTTGAGCCATATATAAGGTGAATGTACACCGCCTATACACGGAATCCCAAAAGATTCGAATGCTTCTCTTATAAGTCTTGCATTTTCCATATAGAGATTGATAACCTCCTTACATTGCTTCTGCCCTTCTGGTGTATAAAAAGCTGCTGCGCCCTTTTGAATGATATAAGATGTACCATTAAACTTGGTACTTTGCCTTCTAAGCCATAGGCTGTGCAAGGCTATCCCTTCTCTTTTTAATCCTTTAGGAATCACTGTATACCCACAGCGTGTACCCGTAAAACCAGCACTCTTTGAATATGAGCAAAATTCAATGGCACACTCCGTAGCTCCCTCAATCTGAAAAATACTATGTGGCAATGTATCGTCTTGTATGAACGCTTCATAAGCCGCATCAAATAAAATAATTGCATCTTCCCTTATAGCATAGTCTACCCACTGTTTAAGCTGCTCTCTATTATAAACTGCCCCTGTTGGATTATTAGGTGAGCATAGATAAATAATATCAGCTTTCATTCCCTCTATTGGTAAAGGCAAAAAGTCATTTGCTTCTGTTGCATCTAAAAACGTAATGTCTCTACCATCCATGATATTCGTATCTATATAGACAGGGTACACAGGGTCAGGAATAAGTACTTTATTATCCTTATTGAAGATATCCAGTATATTGCCTAAATCACTTTTTGCGCCATCACTTATAAAAATCTCATCACTCTCCAGGTACACTTGTCGCTTCTCATAATATGCCCCTATAGCTTCTCTCAAAAAAAGATACCCTTGCTCTGGCCCATAGCCATGAAATGTTTCTTTTGCCCCCATCTCTTTCACGGCCTCTTCTAACCCCTTTATGACCACCTCACAAAGAGGTAGTGTTACATCCCCTATTCCTAGTCTAATAATGCTTTGCTCTGGATGTATCTCTTCATATACTTTCACTTTCTTCGCGATAGTGGAAAACAAATAACTCTCTCTTAGATTCCTATAATTTTCATTAATCTTCATCTACTTCACCTCCATTTAGATACATACGCGCTATCCTATACTTCTACTACTCCTTCAAATAAAGTTTCAGCTTCCCCTGTCATATAAACAGTCTCATCCGTATACATAATTTTTAGTACGCCACCTTGCAGATACAGTGTCACTTCTTCATTTTTTTTACAAAAGCCATTGAGTACTGCTGCAACCACACTGGCACATGCACCTGTACCACAGGCCAAAGTCTCCCCACTTCCGCGTTCCCATACCCTCATCTTAAGTTCATTACTACTGATGATCTGTACAAACTCCGTATTTACTTGCTCAGGAAAAAGTGGATTCTTCTCAAATAAAGGACCTATTTGTTCTAAATCTAATGTTTCTACATTCGATTCAAAGAGTACACAGTGAGGATTCCCCATAGATACACACGTCATCTGATAACTCTTATCTTCTATCTTAACCTCTCTATCTATCACACTTTCTCCGTCTAATGCTACTGGGATATTAGATGGTTCTAATATCGGTTTCCCCATATTCACCTGCACTTGATTTTTGTTCTCCTGTTTAGGACAAATTCTCAATTCTTTTACCCCACTTAGTGTATTGATCCTCATATAGTCTTTCTGTACTAACTTATGCTCATATAAATATTGTCCTACACATCGAATACCATTGCCGCACATCTTCGCCTCACTTCCGTCCATATTGAAAATACGCATAGTGGCATCCTCCTCTTCTGCTGGTCCAATCAGTATAATCCCATCCCCGCCTACACCAAAATGTCTATCTGCTAAGCTTCTACTGAGTGCTTCTGGATTTGGAATCTCCTGGTTATAGCAATTAAAATAAATATAATCATTACCACAGCCTTGCATCTTAGTAAATTGTAGTTTCATACTTCTCCCCCTTATTTAAAGAAACTAAAAAAGGCGTTCATCAAAAAGTTAAAGCCCTTAGCTTCTTAACTCTTTGATGAACGCCTTTGTTCATAATTTAATTATAATTCAGTCTTTTTAGTGCGTCAATATATTTTGTATAATGATTTCTAATCCTACCGTCTGTACAGGCATTGAATGCGTCATAATGCCATTAGTAATAATCGTTATATGCTGACCTACTGCTAAGTGCTCTATCCCGTAAGAAGCCCTGCCACCCTCTTCTTTAATGTTTATATTTGTATCAATATAAATCATTATTTGCTTTTCTTTCTCTATGGGATTGCTCACTGTAACGACTATATATTGCTCTTCCTTATTCATTTCCTTGATCACTGCATTTTCTATAATAGGCAATAGCCCTGTAAGTAATCCGTCTTCTGCCACAATCTCTATGTGTGATGCTTTGTAGTTTCCTCCACTAACGCCTTTTTGTGGGATACACCACATAGATACTTTCATCCCTTCTTGTAACACATCAAAAGGAAAGACACGTTCCATCAGTGGACATGTAATACGTACATCTTTTCCTACTGATACCGTCACTGTTTGTTCTTGCTTTGCCATATGTTCCCCTATCGTCATCGCAATAAGCTTATGCTCTTGATCTACTTTTTTTATGATGGCATTTTCAAAATACAAGCTGTTGGTCTCGCCCTTTTGTACATCGCTTATATAAAGTTTCGAATCCTTGTACTGAACATACAGTCCTAATAGCTGTGCCAATTCATCTATTGCTACATACGGCTTTCCATTGTATTCGATAAAAGGCTGAGTACCTTCATATTTCTTATGATTAAATTCGTACTCTATGGTGTTTTTCTTCGTTACTTCTGCTAAGAGGGGTATGCTACACATCAAACTTAGCAGAAGTAACGTACACCACATACAGATATATTTTTTCATAGCCACCACCTCTTTTTAGTAGCTTGTGAGGTGGTGGCATTCCTTATACATCCTTTATCCAATTAACTTATAACAATTGCGTCCTGCTTCCTTTGCAAGTAACATAGCATCTTGTGCCTGCTTCACTAGATTTGACTCATCTGTCATATTATGATGTGCTTTTACAATACCTAGGCTCATATTAAAGTAGACTGTTTCTCCTTTGATTATCACAGGTAATTCAGCTGCTTGAACAATACGCTTAGCCACTAATTCTACTTCTTCTTTATTAGCAGTTTCTGTGATGATGATAAATTCATCTGCACCAATACGATAGCTCTTCATGCCTTGCGTAAGAGCATTTTCTATACGTTTAGCTGCTTCTGCTAATACTAAATCCCCTCCATCATAACCATACTTCTCATTATAACTTACAAATTGATCTATATCCGCACAAATCAGGTACTGATCTTTCATCCCCTGAAGCCCCTTTTCCAATACCTCTTCATTAATATTTACAATACTAATCATATAAATTTCCTCCTTATCATACTTTATACTTTGAATTTCTAATCTTGGAAATAACTCAATACGTTGCTTCTTCTTACGAAATTGATTAGGTGATGCATTATAAAACTTCTTAAATGCACGTGAAAATCCTTCATAACTTTCATACCCATACTTACAAGCAATATCTAATACTGTCCATTCTGAATCGATTAACTCTAGAGCTGCACAAGTTAGTCGCCTTTTTTGTATATACTCTTTCAACGAATACATACAGATAGCTGAAAAAAGACGATGTAGATGTGATAGTGATATATAATGTAGTGTTGCTAGCTCTTCTAATGTAAGGTCTTCTTCCATATGCGTTTCAATATAATTCAATACATCCTTTAATACTAAAATCCCTTTCAAACTGTTCCCACCTTTAAACTTTGTATCGATACTAACATTAGTGTATCATACTTTTATTTGTTCTATATGACCATTTGTATCACATTAATTTATTTTTACGTACAAAAAAACTCCTATGTTAAACATAGGAGTTATGTTGATGCCCAAGACCGGAATCGAACCGGTACGGGGGTTAGCCCGCAGGATTTTAAGTCCTGTGCGTCTGCCAGTTCCGCCACTTGGGCAAAGAGCGGGTGATGGGAATCGAACCCACGTGGCCAGCTTGGAAGGCTGGTGTTCTACCATTGAACTACACCCGCATATTGTCTAACGACAATCTGCCATTCACTAGATGAATCAAATTTATAAATAAGGCAGCCACCTACTCTCCCGGTCCGTCTCCAGACAAGTACCATCGGCCGCTTAGGTCTTAACCTACGTGTTCGGTATGGGAACGGGTGTGTCCCCTAAGCGCATCGCCACCTTAAAAAGTTGAGCTTGTA
>JBOGBZ010000190.1:0-9794 GCA_051656485.1 Cellulosilyticaceae bacterium | reverse complement strand
TTATAAGAAGGCCACCCATACCTGCAATGATGGCTACTTCCACACCTTCTTCAGGATCTACTGTAGACAACCCACTGCCTAAGCGAAGGTCTATGTTTTGAAGTCCATTTTGATCCATATGTCTTTTGGCACTCTCTAGAGGTCCTTTGTTGACATCACTGGCGATGCACTTCTCACATATTGCATTGCGTGTTAAATAAATCGGTATATAGCCATGATCTGTTCCTACGTCTACCATGGTACTGCCTTTTGGAACAAGGCTTACTATCTCGTATAATCTTTTTGTTAATTGCACCATTGTACCTCTTTTCGTTCAATATAAAATAGAAGTTGATAACTCAACTCCTACTCTAAATAATCTTTTAACTTTTTACTTCTACTTGGATGTCTTAATTTACGAAGTGCCTTCGCTTCGATCTGACGAATACGCTCTCTTGTAACGTTGAATTCTTTTCCAACTTCTTCAAGGGTACGTGCACGACCATCATCTAAGCCGAAACGTAAACGGAGTACTTTTTGCTCACGTTCTGTTAAAGTATCAAGTACTTCAATAAGCTGCTCTTTAAGGAGTGTAAATGCTGCTGCTTCTGCTGGTACTGGCACATCATCATCTGGAATGAAGTCTCCTAAGTGGCTATCTTCTTCCTCACCGATTGGTGTCTCTAGTGATACTGGCTCTTGTGAAATCTTCATAATCTCACGTACTTTGCTTACTGGCATATCCATATGCTTCGCAATCTCTTCTGGCTGAGGATCACGGCCAAGCTCTTGTAAAAGCTGTCTTGATACACGCATGAGTTTGTTGATTGTCTCTACCATATGCACTGGGATACGAATGGTTCTCGCTTGGTCAGCGATGGCACGTGTAATAGCCTGTCTAATCCACCAAGTTGCATAAGTACTGAACTTATACCCTTTGCGATAGTCGAATTTTTCTACAGCTTTAATAAGACCTAAGTTACCTTCTTGGATAAGGTCTAAGAAAAGCATCCCTCTACCTACATAACGCTTGGCAATACTTACTACTAGACGTAAGTTGGCTTCTGCTAGTCTTTTCTTCGCTTCTTGATCACCTTGCTCCATAAGTTGTGCAAGTTTAATCTCATTTTCTGCTGAAAGTAGTGGAACTTTCCCGATTTCCTTAAGGTACATACGTACAGGGTCGTCAATACTAATACCTTCTGGAAGTGTAAAGTCAATTTCGTTTTCTTCATCTGTATCAGTGATATTGCCAATGATATCGATATTTTGAGCTTCTAAATATTCATAGATCTGCTCGATCTTACTAGGGTCGATTTCTAAATCTGCAAAAGCATCTGTAATGTCAGATTGCTCAAGCACCCCTTTTTTATCTTTAGCAAGATTAATCAGTTGCTCAAGTCTTGCGCGGAATGTTAGCTTTTGTTGTTGTGCCTCTTCTTTCACTTTATAACCCATCCTTTCTCATGTCTACTAGTCTAACCATTTATAAACTCAATATACAGTTTGTCAAGCACCTTTTTTTTCTCAAGAAGTTTTTGCACTTCTCTGACATCTCCTATGTTTTTGAGTTGATACTCTATTTGCTTCATATTGAGACTTTTAATGGTCTCTGTAAGCATCTTTCTAAGAGCATCTGCATCCTCATAACGTGTATCCTTGTTCATGAACACTGTTGAGATTTGTTGCTGTTCTTTAATATCTGCATAGCGACTATTAAAGTACTGAATATCTACAGGTTTCCCCGCTTCTAATGCGTCTAATACGTGTTTTGCCAACTCTCTCATCAAACCTTCATCAAACAAAGTATAATCTATGTACTCTTTGATGTAGGGGTAAACAAATGCATAGTGATAAATGGACGATAAAAACACAAGTTGTGTATTTGTAACGCCTAATTTACTCACTTCTCTGGTTACTTTTGGCTTACTAGTAGCTACAGTCAATTTCATATTATACTGTTTTTTTATCTCTGCCTCAAGTGCTAATTGTTCAATACCGTATTGGCTAGCTACTTCTTTGGTATAAATACTTTGCTCGATACTGCTTTCTAGGGAAGCAATGATGTTTGCTACTTCTTTCAAGAACTGAATCTTCTGTTCTGGCATATCTATAGCATATTGTCCCTCTAAATCATTAATTTTAAACCATGTATCACTTAACGATGCTTCTAGGAGCTGTGTCATCTTTTCTTTCCCGTGTTTTTTCAAAAACTCATCGGGATCCTTGCCATCTTGAAGCTGAAGGACTTTGACATTGATTTTTTCTGCTTTAAGGATTGGAATAGCCCTTAAAGTCGCATTTTTACCTGCCATATCACTATCATAAAGAATAACCACTTGGTTTGTATAACGCTTCAATAATCTTGCATGTCCTGAGGTAAAAGCTGTCCCTAGTGATGCCACTGTTTGTGTAAAACCTGCCTGATGCATGGCAATAACATCCATATAGCCTTCTACTAAAATATAGTAAGGATGTTTGTTTGCACGTGCTAAATGAAGCCCGTAAAGTGTACGACTTTTGTCAAACAATAAACTTTCTGCTGAATTCAGGTATTTAGGTGTCCCTTCCCCTAAAATACGTCCACCAAAAGCTACTACTTTTTTGTTCATATTAAAGATAGGAAACATCACGCGGTCTGAAAAACGGTCATAAAGCACACCTTTTTTTTCACTTTTTAAACAAAGGCCACTTTCTACCAGTAGATCCTCACTATAACCTTCTTCATGCAGTTGTTTGTACAAGCCATTGTAAATAGGAGGCGCATAGCCTAATCCAAATTTCTTAATGGTCTCCATACTCATCCCTCTGTCTACAAAGTAATCTAAACTGTGTTGATAATTACTATGCATCAAAGCGTAATAATAGTACTTGGCTGCTTTTTTGTACATTTCCAAAAAGACTTCTTTTTTATGCTGTTCTGCAGTTTTTTCTCCTGAAACTTCTCTACCTTCTAGCTCAATATGTGCACGTTCTGCTAAATAGACAAGTGCCTCAGGAAAACTCATATTTTCTTTTTGCATAAGAAAAGTTATGACATTACCACCTGCACCACAGCCGAAGCAATAGTACATTTGCTTATCATCACTTACGGAAAAAGAGGGTGTCTTTTCATTGTGAAAAGGACATAATCCAAAATAAGAATGCCCTTTTTGAGTAAGTGCTGTATACTCAGAAATAATGCCCACGATATCACTTTGTTCTCTCACTTGTTCAATAACATGCTCTGGATAGTACACTTTCGTTCCTCTTTTCTACTTCTCTACATTAGTAAATCTTCCATGCCATAGGGAAAAACAGTTCACAATATTGATGAATCGCATACCGATCTGTCATACCTGCTATATAATCACATACACTTCTCATCACGCCCTCTGCATCTTGATTATCATACTGATAATTCTCCGGAAGCTTGTGTGGGTTCTCCATGTAGTATTTAAAAAGTTGCTCCACTACATGCTTAGCTTTCGTTTCTTCTTGCTTTGCAGTAGAACCAATATACACATGGGCAAACAAAAAACGTCTCAAGTCCAAAAAAGCACTTTCAATAGCTTCACTCATCTGAACGCTTGGCTTATCTTTGCTTTCATATATTATGTTGGTAATCAAGGTATTTATGCGTTGTGATGAAGTGTTTCCTAATTTTTCCACACACGCTTTTGGTAAATCCGAGTCTAAGAGTACTTTGCCTCTTAGTGCATCATCAATATCATGATTCACATACGCTATCTTATCTGATAGTTGAACGATTCTTCCTTCTAATGTTTCAGGTTTACTTTTACTTTGGTGGTGTAAAATGCCTTCTCTCACCTCATAGGTCAAATTAAGACCCATGCCTTTCCCTTCCAAGACTTCTACCACCCTCAAGCTTTGCTCACTATGGGAAAACTTGCCACCTGTAAGTTTCTGGAGCACTTGCTCACCTGCATGGCCAAAAGGTGTATGCCCTAAGTCATGACCTAATGCAATAGCTTCTACCAAGTCTTCATTGACACGAAGGGCACGTGCTAATGTCCTTGCAATCTGGGCGACTTCTAATGTATGGGTCAGTCTGGTTCGATAATGGTCTCCTTCTGGTGAGATAAAGACCTGTGTTTTATGAGCGAGCCGTCTAAAGGACTTACAATGCAAAATGCGATCACGATCTCTCTGAAATGCCGTTCTTACATCACATTCTTTTTCTTGGCGCACCCGTCCTTTAGATGTGTCTGATTTACAGCCATACTTTTGTAAGTACACGTGTTCTATACGTTCTTCTATAAGTCGTTGACACACTCATACCACCTCCTTATACCCTATATAAATACTACATCTTCTTCCAATATCCTCTTTTTTTCTTCATTTTTGGCTATATCAACAAAAAACCCCACATTTATCATGTGGGGTTATGCTTATTGCCTAATCTTATTTGTTTTTTAATGCTGCTTGTGCTGCTGCAAGTCTTGCGATTGGCACGCGGAATGGAGAACAAGATACGTAGTTTAATCCTACTTTGTGGCAGAATTCAATTGATGATGGATCCCCACCATGCTCACCACAGATACCAAGTTTGATGTCTGGGCGTGTGCTACGTCCTTTTTCTGCTGCCATTTGTACAAGTGCACCAACACCTGTTTGGTCAAGTTTTGCAAATGGATCTGACTCGTATACACCTTTGTTGTAGTAGTCTTCTAAGAACTTACCAGCATCGTCACGAGAGAAACCAAATGTCATTTGAGTTAAGTCGTTTGTACCGAATGAGAAGAACTCAGCTTCTTTAGCGATTTCATCTGCTGTTACTGCAGCACGTGGAATCTCGATCATTGTACCTACATGGTACTCAAGTTCTACACCAGCTGCTTCGATTGCTTTGTTTGCAGCTTCTACAACGATATCTTTAACGTATGTTAATTCTTTAATTTCACCTACAAGTGGAATCATGATTTCTGGGATAATGTTGAAGCCTTTTTCAGCTTTTACTTGAAGTGCAGCTTGGATAATAGCTTTTGCTTGCATTTCAGCGATTTCTGGGTAAGAAACTGCAAGACGGCATCCACGGTGACCCATCATTGGGTTGAATTCGTGTAATGATTCAACTGTTTCTTTAAGTGCTTCAAATGTGATACCCATGCTATCAGCAAGTTCTTTAATATCTTCATCTGAATGAGGTAAGAACTCATGTAGTGGTGGGTCAAGAAGACGTACTGTTACTGGTCTTTCTTCCATTGCTTCGTAGATACCTACAAAGTCACCTTTTTGAAGTGGAAGAAGTGCTTCAAGTGCTTCTCTTCTTTCTTCTTCTGTTTTAGCAACGATCATCTTACGTACTTTCATGATACGATCTTCTTCGAAGAACATATGCTCTGTACGGCAAAGACCGATACCTTCAGCACCAAACTTAACTGCATTTTGAGCATCTTTTGGTGAATCTGCATTGGTGCGTACTTTTAATGTACGTACTTTATCAGCCCAGCTCATGAATGTTTCGAAATCACCTGTGATTTCTGGTTCTACTGTAGCAACGTCTTCACCGTAGATGTTTCCTGTAGAACCATCAAGTGAAATGTAGTCGCCTTCTTTGTATGTATTACCTGCTAATGAGAAGTGTTTTTCTTCTTCATTGATTTTGATTTCGCCACATCCAGATACACAACATGTACCCATACCACGAGCTACTACAGCTGCGTGTGATGTCATACCACCACGTACTGTTAAGATACCTTTAGCTGCTGCCATACCTTCGATATCTTCTGGTGATGTCTCAAGACGAACAAGGATAACTCTTTCGCCTCTTTCGTTTGCATTTTTTGCATCTTCAGCTGTGAAGTATACTTTACCAGCTGCTGCACCTGGAGATGCTGGTAATGCTTTACCGATTACTTCTGCTGCTTTTAATGCTGCTGCATCAAACATTGGGTGAAGAAGTTGGTCAAGTTGTTTTGGATCAACACGAAGTACAGCTTCTTCTTCTGTAATCATTTTTTCTTCTACTAAGTCTACAGCGATTTTTAATGCTGCTGCAGCTGTTCTCTTACCATTACGTGTTTGTAAGAAATAAAGTGTACCACATTCTACTGTGAACTCCATATCTTGCATATCAGTGTAATGATTTTCAAGTTTGTTTGAGATTGCCATGAATTCTTCGTATACAACTGGCATATCTTGCTCTAATTGGCTGATTGGGTTTGGTGTACGGATACCAGCAACAACGTCTTCTCCTTGAGCGTTGATTAAGTATTCTCCGTAGATAAGGTTTTCACCTGTAGCAGGGTTTCTTGTAAAAGCAACACCTGTACCTGATGTATCTCCCATGTTACCAAATACCATCATTTGTACGTTTACTGCTGTTCCCCAGCTAGCTGGATAATCATTCATTCTTCTGTAAACAATCGCACGTGGGTTCATCCATGAGCGGAATACAGCTTTGATTGATTCCATTAATTGAAGTCTTGGTTCTTGTGGGAACGCTTCACCTTTTTCTTGTTGGTAGAGAGCCTTAAAGCGAACAACCATCTCTTTAAGATCGTCTGCATTAAGATCTGTATCCATATGTACGCCTTTTTCTTCTTTCATTTCATCAATGATTTTTTCGAAACGTGGCTTTGGAATTTCCATAACTACATCTGAGAACATTTGGATGAAACGACGGTAAGAGTCATATGCAAAACGCTCATTACCTGTTTTGTTTGCAAGACCTACTACTGCTTCGTCATTAAGACCTAAGTTAAGTACTGTATCCATCATACCTGGCATTGATACACGTGCGCCAGAACGAACTGATACTAAAAGTGGATTTTCATTATCACCGAATTTTTTCCCAGCTTCTTCTTCAAGCTTTGCGATACATTCGTCGATTTGATCTTCGATTTCTACTGAAAGTGCTTTGCCGTTATTGTAGTATTCTGTACAAGCCTCTGTTGTTACAGTAAACCCTTGTGGAATTGGTAACCCAAGTTGTGTCATATCCGCAAGGTTCGCACCTTTACCACCTAAAAGATTTTTGTTTTTTGTGTCTCCCTCTTTAAACATATAAACCCATTTTTGGCTCATGTATAAATACCTCCTATGTTGTTTTTAAATAGTCAGATAATTGTTAAATTTAGTTAAATTTTATAATGCTGACTAGATTTTTATTTGTTTTCGAAACTTATTATACCATAAAATTTTCAGATGACTAGTGTATTTTTTGATTTTTTATTTTTTTTTATTTAATTTCTTTATATTTTACATTTTTCTCAAATAAATGTTCAAGTGTATATTTTTTATTTTTAGAAAACTATAATTTTACAAAAAATAAAGACCTTGCAAATAAACTATTTGCAAGGTCTTAGGCCCTATTAAAAGGCCATTTTTTCTTGGATGTAATGAACTAATTCTGCGATAGCGATACGTTCTTG
This sequence comes from Cellulosilyticaceae bacterium, assembly GCA_051656485.1. Lineage (GTDB taxonomy): Bacteria > Bacillota > Clostridia > Lachnospirales > Cellulosilyticaceae > JBOFDK01. The sequence goes on along the minus strand of JBOGBZ010000190.1, from coordinate 2,439 downwards.
TGCCATTGTGTCACGGTCACGTACTGTTACCATACCATCTTCTAATGAATCAAAATCAAATGTAATACAGAATGGTGTACCAATTTCATCTTGTCTTCTATAACGCTTACCAATAGAACCTGCTTCATCGTATTCTACATTGAAGTGTTTCGCAAGTGTTTGGTAAACTTCTGTAGCTTGCTCTGATAATTTCTTAGAAAGTGGTAAGATAGCAGCTTTTACTGGTGCTAAAGCTGGATGGAATCTGAAGACTGTTCTTGTGTCGCCATCTTCTAATGCTTCTTCATTGTATGCTTCACAAAGGAATGCAAGTGTCACACGGTCTGCACCTAATGATGGTTCGATACAGTATGGTACATACTTTTCATTTGTTGTTGGATCAAAGTATGTCATATCTTGACCTGAATGTTGTTGATGTTGCTTAAGGTCATAGTCTGTACGGTCAGCTATACCCCAAAGCTCTCCCCAACCGAATGGGAATAAGAATTCGATATCTGAAGTTGCGTTACTGTAGTGTGATAACTCTTCTGCAGAGTGGTCACGAATACGCATATGGTCTTCTGTCACACCTAAGTTTAATAACCAGTTTTTACAGTAATCTTTCCAGTAATTAAACCACTCAAGGTCTGTACCTGGTGCACAGAAGAATTCAAGTTCCATTTGTTCGAACTCACGTGTTCTGAAGATGAAGTTACCTGGTGTAATCTCATTTCTGAAAGACTTACCAACTTGGCCGATACCGAAAGGTACTTTCTTTCTACTTGTACGTTGTACATTTTTGAAGTTTACGAAGATACCTTGTGCTGTTTCTGGACGAAGGTATACAACGTTTTTAGAGTCTTCTGTAACCCCTTGGAAAGTCTTGAACATAAGGTTGAATTGTCTGATGTCTGTGAAGTTATGAGCGCCACAACTTGGACAATTGATGTTATGCTCATCGATGTAAGCTTTCATCTGCTCATTTGACCAACCATCTACGACTTGTTCGTTACCTTGTGCTTGCATAAAGTCTTCAATAAGTTTATCTGCTCTAAAACGCTCTTTACATTCTTTACAGTCCATCAGTGGATCACTAAAGCCACCTACGTGACCTGAAGCTACCCATGCTTGAGGGTTCATAAGGATCGCACAGTCTACACCTACATTGTATGGACTTTCTTGGATGAATTTTTTCCACCAAGCTTTTTTTACGTTATTTTTAAGTTCAACACCTAATGGGCCGTAATCCCAAGTATTTGCCAGACCTCCATAAATTTCAGAGCCTGGATACACAAAGCCTCTCGCTTTTGCTACTGATACAACTTGTTGCATGTTTTTTTCTTGCATAACTATTCCTCCTTTTTTATGTTTACAAGGGCAAGTATAAAAAAACCTCTCATCCCTTGCATAATGCAAGGGACGAAAGGTCTACTTCCGCGGTTCCACCCTTATTGGATATCGTAAGCAATATCCCACTTTCAATCATTACTCCAAAGTGCCTTCATAAAACCAGTAGGAATTGGCTCTCACTGTCCCAATCTCGCTTAACCCCTTTGTGTTTTACTACTCTTCTTTTTCAACGTAATACCATATTCTGACTCTAATTTAGCAAAAACTAAGGTTATTGTCAACCCCAATGCCTTTACTTCATCATAATAATTTTGATACTTAATTGTGGGGTGCCTACTTCACCACTTACAGTCACGTTATGCGTCTCTGTGGCCCACGTTAAAAAGGCTGCCTTTGTCTCCTCATTTGGGAAGTTCACTACATACGTCATATCGCCTTCTAAGTACCCGACGTTACAGCCTTGTACTTCTGCCCATTCCATCATTTCTTCACCAAAAAGCTTGGTATCTTCTGCTTGAATAGACCATACCACCTCACTTGCACTGCGATCCATTGTAGGTGTGGCACTTATAGTTGCTGGCATTTTCTTCAGTTCCATAACACCTATATTTTCTTCTGCCTGAACTTGAGCTGGAGACTGCTCTATCGCCATATAGCTACTATTGTCTTGGGTTTCATGCAGTGGCATCGTTTGTTTCGGTGTACTTTGATTGATAACAAGTACAAGTACTGCCGCTGCTGCTACTGGCCACAAATGTCTTAGCTTTTTAAAGGCTATTTGCTTTGCCTTAGGGGCTTCATTTGGCACTTGACCACTTTCTTCTCTCACTTTCGCCATCATATGGTCATGGAAAGACGCTGGAACTTGTATCCCATCTATACTTTGAAGTTCCTTTTGAATCACTTGGAGTGCAGCTAATGTTTCTTTACAGTTTTCGCATGTCGCTAAATGTGCGGTAAGTGCGTGTGCTTCTTCTTCACTTAATGCACCATCTAGATATGCCGATAGTTGTTCGTTATAATCATTACATCTCATAAGTTGCCCTCCTTTTTAGTGATTTGACGAAAATAGGAAACATAAGGTTCCTTATTTTGCATTAAAATCTTTTT
>JBOGBZ010000189.1:0-8615 GCA_051656485.1 Cellulosilyticaceae bacterium | reverse complement strand
AGCTTATAAAAGAACCATTAAATAACCGCGTGTTATATTATGAACTGGATGGGCAGTATGATACTTTGTACAAGCTCTTAGCAGATGAGGATGCCAAGGTACGTAAAAATGTGGCACTTATTATGGGCGAGTTAGAAGTTGAAGGATTTGAAACGAAGCTTTTTGAAGCTTATGAGAAAGAAGAGAAGCTCTTTGTCAAACCTGATTATCTAGTAGCACTTAGCAACTATACCTATAGCCAGTTTGCGGATGCTTTAAAAGCAAGACTTAATCATCTCACAACGATGCAAGTCGATGAAAATAGCTTGAAGCATGTGAATGAGGAGATTCGTATACTTTCACAAATGTGCATTAAATTAGAAAAGCCGACGATGCATCCATTTACAGGCTACAAAGAAGAGACAGACTGCATATTACTAACCAATAGAGACCATCGTGAAGTTACACTAGATCAAATCAAGTCAGGCAAGGGGAAAGTATTTAATGCAGGGGTTGTGGCACGCACAGATAAGATGCGTGAACTCCTGAAGATACGTACGTATTCAGAAATTCTCTTCCCATTAAAGACTTTACCAAAGGTAGCCATGGATCCTATAAGTGCAGCTAGTGCGCTTTATGCTAGTGACTTAATGGCATTTTTAAATGAGAGACATGAAGGATGGCCACCATACTACTTTAGAATCGAGCTAAAGACGCGTATGGCGTTGGATAAGAAAAGTACATTTACAAAGAAAATGGCAGCAGAGCTTGAGCGCCTTTCAAAAAGAGAACTGATCAATTCCACATCGAACTATGAGTTTGAGATACGCCTTATCGAGAACAAAGACGGGTACTTCAATGTACTGCTTAAACTGTATACTATCAAAGACAGACGCTTTGATTACCGCAAAAATACCATTGCCACAAGTATTGCGCCAAATGAAGCAGCTCTTGTCATAGAACTTGCAAAGCCATACCTTAATGGGGATGCACAAGTACTAGACCCGTTCTGTGGTGTAGGTACCATGCTGATTGAACGTCATGAGAAAGTATCTAGCCAAGTAATGTATGGGGTAGATATTTATGGAGATGCCATTGATGGTGCCATAGAAAATGCCAACCGTGCGGATACAGACATCTACTTTATCAATAGAGATTTCTTCGACTTTACTCATAAGTACGCCTTTGATGAGATTATCACCAATATGCCAACGCAGATGGGGCGTAAGACTGCCACAGAAATCGAAGAGCTATACACACGTTTCTTCTATAAAGCTTTACAAGTAGTAGCACCAAAGGCAACGATGATACTTTACACCAGAGACAGTGATTTAGTAGAGAAAAACGTAAAACGCCATGAAGCGTTAGAGATTGTCAAGATGTGGCCTATCTCTAAAAAAGAAGGCGCGTATCTTTATATCATAGAAGTCAATCAAGCAAACTAGAAAAGGCTTTTTACGAGGGCTATGCCTATAAGAAAGGGACTGTTGCATCAATGCAACAGTCCCTTTCTTATTAAGCGTTATAACGTTTTTCGTCTAATGCATTTTCTGATTTTGCTACGACTACTGCAGTTGCAGCATCACCCACTACATTAAGTGATGTCACAAGCATTTCAACTGGGCGGTTGATTGCAAGGATCAGTGAGTAAGCAAGTACTGCGGCATCATTTTGGTAGCCCATACCTGTAAGTACTGTGAAAAGAATGATTGCGCCAGCACCAGGAGCAGCAGGTGTACCTACTGAAGCGATAAGTGCTAATAACCCGATGGTTAAGATACTTCCGATGGTAATCTCATAGCCAGCACTTGAAGCGATGAAAACAGCTGCAATGATTTGCATGATAGCTGTACCATTCATATTAATTGTCATACCAAGTGGTAAGACGAAAGATGCCACTTCTTCATTAACACCTAGTTCATTCACAGTTGTCTGTGTATTCAGTGGTAAGGTAGATGCTGAAGATGAAGTTGAGAAACCAAAGAGAGCTACTTTAGCTATTTTCTTTACGAAGATGACTGGATTAAGTCTTGTTGTTACGAAGATAAAGAGACCGTAACCGAAAACTAAGAAGATAAGCAGTGCTACAACTGTTGTCAGTACATAAGCTAAAGCTGGTTTTAAGTGGTCTACACCGTAGATTGCAAAAGTTCTTGTGATAAGGACGAAGATTGCTAGTGGACCAAATTTTGTAATGACAAAGCTTAAGAAGACCGTAATGATTTTATTGACTTCTTCAAAAACTTTCTTAAGAACAGTGATTTCATCACCTAAGTGATGGATACATAAACCACATACAACTGCTATAAAGACGATAGCAAGGACTTTACCGTTGTCAGAGAAAGCTGTTGTTAAGTTACTTGGAATAGCTTGTGTAATAACAAGGAGAGGGTTGCTACCAGCTGCACCTGTTTGAGCAGCCATCTCACCGATGTTTACATTGAAGAAACCTAAGTTATGAGCCACAAGACCAAATACGCCTGCAAGTACAAGTGAACAAAGTGATGTTGCTAAGAACCCTAAAATAGTTTTGTAAGAAATACGGCCGAGTTTTTTTGTATCTGAAATGCGACACATAGCAAGGGTAATAGATGTAAAGACCATAGGAATGATGATGAGCTGAAGTGACTGAACAAAGAGTTGTCCAATAATATAGAAAATACCAAGTGCACTATTGTGCTTAGTGATATCTTGGAAGAGTACAAGGTTGATGGTTTCCCAAATGTTTTGGCTACCAGATGAAAGTAAGTATTCTCTTAAGAAAAGGAAGAATGTTCCTGCAAGTAAACCACAACCTAAGGCAATTGCCATTTGAAGTGGAAGTTTGTTTTTTGATTGTTTAATTGATTTCATAATGTCCTCCTGGGTGATTTATGGTAGGACACCATAAAAAAAGTCCTAATACCCCCTAAGATATTAAGACTTCATACACGTTCCAATTGGGATGTATCATCCTTATTAGCCTCACGGGACTATCTTAAAGGTATCCTACTAGTGACTAAGTATACGGTAAATGTCGAATGGTGTCAATTGGTAACGGAGAAAAAAGACAAGTTATTTCATTTTGGATTGATGAATAAAGTGTGATAAAATAATAAAAGTATAAACAATTAAAGGAGTGATTACATGAAAATAGTGGTACTTAACGGAAGTCCAAAAGGAAAAAATAGTGTTACATTGCAAACCGTTCATTATCTTGAGAAGCACTTTCCTACCGATACATTTGACATTTTTCATATAGGGCAACAAATACGTAGTTTTGAGAAGGCGGAGAAGATGGATAAGTGTGTAGAGGCACTCATTCAGTGTCAATTGATAGTGTTTGCTTATCCAGTATATACCTTTATGGCACCCTATCAATTGCACCGATTTATAGAATTGTTAAAGGCGCACCCACGTGTTCAGGAACTTGAAAACAAGTGCATGACGCAGATTACCACTTCTAAACACTTTTATGATGTGACAGCACATCAGTATATTGAAGAAAATGGTGCTGACTTAGGCCTACGTATACTACCAGGCTTATCAGCCGATATGGATGACCTCCTTACGGCGAAAGGAAGAAATGAAGCAGTGAAGTTTTGGAAATGGGTTCACTTTGCTTATACCCAGAAGACTTTTGAGAAAAAACAAGTGCAAACGTCTAAGCATACGTATACCTATGAGTATGCAAAAAAAGATGAGGTGATCGAAAAGAAAGAAGGGTACGATACAGTTATTGTAACCAATGCCGCAGAAGATGACCAGTCTATACATGCTATGATTGAAGCCTTTAGAGATAAGTACCCTTATAAGACGAGGGTGATAAAAATTAATGAGTATCCTTTCTCAGGAGGATGCCTAGGCTGTTTTAATTGTGCCACAGATGGAAAGTGTATTTATAAAGATCAGTTTGATACTTTCCTCAGAGAAAAGATTCAGAAAGCTGATGCAATCGTTTATGCAGCTACGATTAAAGATCATACATTAGGTGCATCGTTCAAACTTTATGATGACAGACAATTCTGTAACGGCCATCGTACGGTGAATATGGGGATGCCTATAGGGTACTTATTAAGTGGTTCTTATAGCAAAGAATTTAACTTGAGACAAGTAGTGGAAGGAAGAAGTCAAGTAGGGCACCAATTTTTAGCAGGCGTGGCATCTGATGAAAGTGAAGATGCTAAAGAAGTAGAAGTGGCGATCACGAGACTTAGCAGCACACTAGCTTTTGCGTTAGAAGAGAAAACCCTTTTACCACAGAATTTCCTAGGGGTGGGGGGGATGAAGATTTTTAGAGACCTTATCTATGTGATGCGAGGTCTCATGAAGGAAGATCATCGTTTCTATAAGAAGCACGGCATTTATGATTTCCCGCAAAAACAAATAGGGACAAGACTAAAGATGCAGAGTGTAGGTGCACTGATGAGTATACCTTCTGTAAGAAAAAAGATGCGCGGGAAGATGAATGATGCCATTATGGCGCCTTACAAAAAAGTAATTGATAAATACTAAAGATGACACACAAGGGGGACGACAGGATGCGCTATGTGGTATCAGATATACATGGACATTACGAAAAGTTTATAGGGTTATTGGAAATTATCAAGTTTACAGAAGCAGACACACTGTATATATTAGGAGATATGATTGATCGTGGTAATGAGCCGATGCGAGTCGTACAGTATATTATGAAGATGCCAAATGTAGAGGTGCTTAGAGGGAATCATGAGAATTTAATGCTAGATGTACTGGCAGATCCAAATGACGAAAAAGCAAAAGAAAGATGGTATCGTAACGGCGGAGAGGTGACTTATGAGCAGTACAAGCAACTACCGCTAGAAGAACAAAGAGCAGTGTCACAATTTCTGGGTGCATTGCCACTTTATAAGACACTGGAAGATTATGTGCTTGTCCATGCAGGCATACAACCACCAGAAAAGCTGTGTAAGTGGGAAGATATTGCTACGTCCCAGACCATGAGAGACCTTACTTGGATTCGCGATGAATTTATAAACTACCCTACACATATTGATAAAAAAGTCATCTTTGGTCATAGCCAAACTTTCAAAATGGGAGAGATGGGCAGCATTTGGTTTAGTGAAGATAAGATAGGGATCGACTGCGGTGTGTATAGTTATGATAAAGGTGGAAAGCTTGGGTGCCTTTGTCTAGATACTTTGGAAGCTTATTATCTATAAAATAACAGTAAAAAAGGCCTATTACACGGCGGTGTGTAATAGGCCTAAAATTATACAAAATAGAGAAGTATTCTCTGGATTAAACAGAAGTTGAATTACTGGATACGATGCAGGTTAACCGTCTTTTGTAGGTCTGTAAATGTAGCATCTCCATAAAGCTTAATAAGTAACTGGATTTGTTTTAAAACTTCATTGATATTTCCTGAAACGCTCATACATAACTCTCCTTTAAATACAATACGTAGTTGTTTGATAAACGTAGTATAGCATAAATCGAACATGTGTTCTAGTGTTTTTTTGAATAAATTTATTGTATTCCTGAAAAGGTTATCATAAACTTTTAATAAGCACTATTTTAGGGAATACTCAGTATACTTAAAAAAGTAAGTAATTCCAAAAGAGAGAGGAGCAAGGTATAGTGGAAAATAGGCAGATGGAAAGTGTCAAGAAGGATATCGTTATTGTAGGGGCAGGTCCAGCAGGGCTTAGTGCAGCAGTGTATGCAGGCAGAGCAAAGTTAGATGCGGTGTTGTTAGAAAAAGGTTTCGAAGGGGGACAATTACTCAATACAGAAGAGGTAGATAATTATCTAGGGATTTTAGAAGTGACAGGACCACAGTTGTCAGTGAATATGTATGAGCATGCAAAGAAATTCGGCATCCATCCATCTATTGAAGAAGTCATAGCCATCGAAGATTTAGGAGAAGTAAAGCGTGTGGAGACCAGTGAACATATCTATGAGACAAAGGTGGTCATCTTAGGAATGGGAGCTACACCAAAGCGACTAGGGGTAGAACACGAAGAAGACTTATGGGGAAGAGGTGTGTCTTACTGCGCCATTTGTGATGGAGGATTCTTTAGAGGGAAAACGGTAGCCGTAGTAGGTGGAGGAGATAAAGCAGTAGAAGATGCACTATATCTTCAACGTATGGCTGAGAAGGTATACCTCATACACCGAAGAAATGAGCTGAAGGCGAACAAGACGCTGCAATTACAATTGGCCAATTCACAAGTAGAAGTCATCTGGGATTCAGTGATAGAAAAATTAGAACAAAGTGAGGTCTTAGAAGGCATCGAAGTCAAAAATGTAAAGACTAGTGAAATCATACATTTGCCAGTAAAAGGGGTGTTTGTAGCAGTAGGAAGTAATCCATCCACAGATTGGGTGAAGGGCTTAGTAGACCTTGATAGAGAAGGGTATATTATAGCGGGAGAAGACTGTCATACATCCTGCGAAGGGATCTTAGCCATTGGTGATGTAAGGCAAAAACCATTAAGGCAGATTCTTACCGCTGCTGCAGATGGAGCAGTGAGTGTATACGAAGCAGAAAAATATGTATTGGAGCAATCAATAAAAGGCATGCCATAAGGCACGCCTTTTATTAAAGAGAAGTATCAAAGTCCGCTTCTACCGATTCAGTAAAAGGGGTATCTACTTGAGGATTGTAAGGGAAGAAGTAAAGATTCACCCCAAGTCCGATAAGGGCTCCGTAAAGGGTATGAAGCGTACGCTTGATGCCATAAATGATAGGCGTCTGGATATTCGTAGTGGTGCAAAGAATAGCACAAAGTACGATGCAGCCAGGGAAAATCGCCATAGGCTTATTGAAGTACGTAGCTACTTGTATAAGCAGAAAAATACTTAAGCAAGTGACGATGGTCTGCACATAAGCATTGTAAGGCAGAAAGCTTAGACAAAATAGAACGATGTTGGAAATAAGTGCACCGAAGGCAGTTCCCCATACACGATTTTTAGCATTGTTAATGGAATTATCTTTATCACCTTGAATCACAAAGATGGTTGCAATACATGCAAAGAAAGGACTATCCACACCCATAAGTGCAAGAGAAAGAATACAGATTGCAACGGCAATCAAAGTTTTTAGTGTTCGCATACCTATTTTAAATTTCATAAGTCACCTTCAAATTAAAGTTAAGTTCTATCATTTATTATAATAAACAAGCTAGGAATGTAAAGTAAAAAAGAGTAAAATAAGTGAGATAAAGAGAAAGAAGGAGAAAAAGATGGCTTATTATGACGAACAATTCAAAGAAGAAAGTGCTTACCTTGAAAAAGTACAAAACTTCTTGAAAGATGAACTTATAAAAAGTGATGGGCATATAGAAAAACAAAAAAAAGCCCTTGTAGATATAAGAAAAGAAATGTGGCTAGAAGGATCAAGAAGCAGTGATGACTTAGAACGTGCGGCAGAACTTAATCAATACGTGACTTTAGAAGCCATAGAGACCTCTAAGTATAAGCATAGAAAAGAGCAGCTGCATACTTATGAAAAAATGCAACAAAAACCTTACTTTGGTCGTTTTGACTTTACGGAAGAAGGGGAGTTAAAGGAGAGGATTTATGTAGGGTATCATAATGCCATGAATGATGATACCTATGAAGTATTGGTCTATGACTGGCGTGCGCCTATTTCCAGTATTTTTTATCGCAGCGAACTAGGTAAAGCTAGTTACCGTGCACCTGGTGGGACGATGCATGGAGAAGTCTCGTTGAAAAGACAATACGAGATACAAGGCGGGCACTTACAGTACTTTTTTGATTGTAACGTGACCATTACCGATGAGATTTTACATCAAGCACTAGGCAAGAATGCATCAAATCAGATGAAGAATATCGTAGAAAGCATTCAAAAAGAGCAGGACCAAATCATTAGAGACCGAGAGAATGATTTACTCATGGTGCAAGGTGTAGCTGGAAGTGGTAAAACATCTATCGCCATGCACCGTGTAGCTTACCTGCTTTATGACCGCTTAGAAGAAGGACTGAACCATAATAACATTGTCATTATCTCACCCAACCAACTTTTTGCGGAATATATCGCCAATGTACTGCCAGAGCTTGGAGAGAAAAATGTAAGTCACCTGACCATGGAGGAGATTGTCTCTACATACTTTGGGAAGCAACTAAGAATGTACAATCGTAATCGTCAGATTGAGTACATCATAAGTAGTAAAAACAGAGATCAAGTAAGACAAACCATTGCCTTTAAGGGGAGTGAAGTCTTTATCACCTTGCTAGATCGCCTCGTGGATTATTATGAGACAAAACTTATCGCTTTTAAGGATATGTATTATGACGGCGAGTTATTAGAAACAAAGGAAGCCTTAAGAAAAGGGTTTTTAAATAATGCCATAGGGATGCCGATAGGAAAGCGCTTAAATCGTATAGAGAAGCGTCTACTTACCAAGGTAGAGCACCTAGAAAAAGAAAAGCGAGAAGAAGTGTACAAACGGGTACAGGAAGAAGGTGGGCAAGAGTTTGAAGAGGAGCGTGCAGTCGCACGTATACTAGGAGACTACAAACAAAATGTCATCCATACGATGAAAGCGTTTACCTGCGTAGATATCATGAGGCTATACCGACGTTTATTTAGTGACCATAAGCTTTTTGAGAAGTTAGCAGAAGGGCTAGACCTACCCCACAATATGAAAAGT
>JBOGBZ010000188.1:0-18003 GCA_051656485.1 Cellulosilyticaceae bacterium | reverse complement strand
CAAGGCGACATCAATTAGACGGCTGTGTAGTAAGTAGTTATGAGCTTAGACTTAATTTGCTGACCTATGGACAGGGAAAGTTGTATAAGAAAGTCCGTATAGTGGGTATTCCCTTATCTGTTTCAGAGAAGGGGTATAGCTATGAGACAGATGAAGGAAAGCAGACTTTTTATAAATGGCTAAAGTCTCAGAGAGGGTTCACTGTTATTCTGAATGGCGACCAAGATTTAGCGACTGAATTGATAGGGGTGTATACTTTACCGACTGTTAAACTTCAGATGGATACGTGGCGGTATGATGACTATAAAAAATTATTACGTGCCCATTATCGGTATCGCATAAGAAAGGCTGAAAAGAAGTTTGAAGGTATAAGGATAGTGCAGAAGCCTGAGTTTACACAGGAGCTGTATGAACTTTATGAGGGGGTGTATGAGCGTTCTAGCTATCCATTAGAGAAAAGTACAAGGCAGTACTTTGAGAAGATGGAGGCAGAGATGGTAGCCTTCTATGATGCTAAAGGACCTATAGGATTCTGTCAGTACTGCATCATGAATGAGACGTTATATTTTATTTTTTGTGGGATTAAGTATGAGGTGTTAGAGCAGTATGATACTTACTACAATATGTTGTTAGAACTTATCAAGATAGGCACCGAACATCAGGTGAAGTGTATTAATTTTGGACAGACAACGGAAGACGTGAAGCAGAAGTTAGGTGGCAAGTTGGAGATGAGGTATATGTATATTTATCATCCCAATCCGCTAGTGAGATGGTGTGTAGGAAAGCTTAGTCGTATGTTTGCTTACCAAGTGCCGAAAGCAGAGTATCATGTCTTTAAAGATAAAAAGAATGGGGGAAGTGACGATGGGGATTTGGGATAAGTACGAAAATATTTATGAGAAGTTATGGGTACAGAAGGTATCGTTAGGGCCTACGCGTAAAGGAGTCTTGAAGGTACTTGGTGAACTAGAGGGAATAAGAAGTCTTCTCGATATGGGATGTGGCACAGGCCAATTACTAGAAGAGATTCAGGATCAGCATCCAGACCTACAATTAATGGGGGTTGAGCCATCGGCAATGGCAAATAAAGTAGGGGAGCGCGGTATACGTATTAAGAAGGAATCTATTGCTACGCTAAGAGGACGCGCGTTGCATGATGTGATCGTATGCACCCATTCTTTCCCTTATTATCAGCAAAAAGAAACAGCCATACATAAGCTTGCGACTATGACCAATGAAGGTGGTTACTTACTAATAGCCAATGCCATAACAGATACTTGGTACGACAAGGTGGGGCTTTTCTTTGTGAAGCTTACCACATCTAAGGCGATGTATCCAAGTGAGGTGCAGATGCGTCAGTATCTGGAGGAAGACTATGAAGTAGTAGAAGTCATCAAGATTAATAAGTGGTATATCCCTACCATCAAGCTTTTCGTAGCAAGAAAGAAGGGTATATAGATGAAGGTATTACTACTAAGGCCTAAGCCACATAAGGATACCATAGGTTTACAACACGTAATGATTTGTGAACCTTTAGAGCTAGAGTATATAGGTGGCTATCTAAAAGATCACCATGAGGTAGTCATCTATGATATGATTATCGAAAAATTAGACTTACAAACCATACTAGAAAAAGAGAAGCCACAGCTTGTAGGGATGACGGGTTATATTTCTCATGTAGGCATTATCAAGGACTATGCAAAGAAGATTAAGGCTTGGTCACAGGAGGTCATCACAGTTGTAGGCGGCATACACGCAGAAGTGCTACCAGAAGACTATGAAAGTCCTTTTATTGACCACATCTTAGCGGCTAATGGACTAAAAAACATCAAGCGTATTGCAGATGGTGAGGCACTAGAAAAGATTGTACGAGAAACGAAGGAAAGATGCTTCCAGTATCCGCATCCTGATAGAAGTCTTGTCAGTCGGTATAAGAAACACTATTACTATATGTTTCATAACCCATGTAGCCTGATCAAGACGTCTTTTGGTTGTCCGTATAGTTGTGCCTTTTGTTTTTGTAAGGAAATTACGGATGGGCATTACTTTACAAGAACATTAGAGGACATCATCGAAGAAATTAAAACCATACAAGATGAGGAAGTGTATATCGTAGATGATGACTTTTTGTTTAATGCTACAAGGCTTAGAGAATGGGCGAGATGCCTGAAGGAAGAAGGCATACAGAAAAAGTACTTAGTCTATGGAAGAGCAGACTTTATCGCAAGCAATGAAGAACTGATGGCGGAATTAAAGGAAGTAGGACTACGTGCAGTTATTGTAGGATTAGAATCATACTCTGATGAAGAACTTGACCAGTACAATAAGAAAAGCTCTACGCCTACTAGCAAAAAAGCATTAGAAATACTTAAAAAATATGATATCGAATGCTATGGCACCTTTATATTAGGCCTGGACTGGGATAAGCAGGACTTTAAAAACTTATATAACTTCATCAAGGAGATAGGCATACAGTTTATTAACTTGCAACCTATAACACCGATGCCAAAGACTGTATTGTACGACCAGTATAAGGAGCAGCTTATCGTCAAGCGAGACGCTTATCATAAATGGGACATGGCACACTTAGTGGTGGCACCCAGTAAGCTTAGTATCAGACAGTATTATTGGGAAGTAGTCAAGCTTTATTACCGCATCACCGTAAGACCGGAGATGGTGGTACGTGCTTTAAGAAAATATCCATTGTGGGAAAATATCAAGCTGACTATAGGTGCTAATCGTGTGATGTGGCAGTATATCGTACGTATTATAAAGGGGGAGCCATGAGAGAGAAAATACTTATTATTCAACCATCGCCTTATGACAGTAGGGGGCAAGTTATTAAGAAAAGTAGGCTTTATTTTGTAGGGTTAGCACTTCCACTACTGGCAGCCCTTACACCAGACAACTATGATGTGGAGCTGATTTATGAGACCATAGAAGAGATACCATGGGATACAGATGCTACCATTGTGGGCATATCCTCTATGGGACATGGCGTCCATCGTACCATTGATATAGCCAAGCGGTTCAAGGCTATGGGGAAGACGGTAGTGCTTGGAGGTTATATGGTAAGCCTGCTACCAGAAGAGGCCACCAAGTATTGTGATGCCGTTTTTGTAGGCGACTCAGAAGAGACGTGGGGGGAGTTCTTTAAGGATTATGAAGCAGGATGCATCAATCCCATCTATAAGAAGAAACTGGAATCCTACCATCCACCTCTACCACGCTATGATTTAGTAGTAGGAAAGAAGATAGGTAATTTCTTGCCTGTCCAAGCGGGACGTGGGTGTGTGAATACCTGCTCATTTTGTTCGGTAGCATGTCTTTATGAGTCGAGGTATCTGAAGCGACCAGTAGATGAAGTGGTGAGAGATATTCGTGCCGTTCGTGAGCTGGGCTTTAAGCAGTTCTTGCTACTGGATGATAATATCTTTGCAGATAAGGCATACATTACAGAACTGTGCGAAAAGATACGACCACTCAAAATGAAGTGGACGACACAATGTACAGTGACTATTGGAGATGATAAGGAATTACTTGATCTGATAGCCAAAAGCGGATGTATGGCACTTTCTTTTGGGATAGAGAGCATTAGCCAAGAAAGTTTGGATACGATGGATAAAGTATGGGCAAGAGTTGAAGACTATGAACGATTACTCACCAATATTCGTAAAGCAGGCATAGACCTTTCGACGGAGATGGTGGTAGGTGCGGATGGGGATACGATTCAATCTATTCGTGATACAGCAGCCTTCGTCGAGCGAATGAAAATCGTCGTACCGAGGTTTTATATACTGACACCTATTCCAGGTACGGCCTTTTACCATCAGATGAAAGCTGAAGATCGTATTTACAATCCGGATATGTATAGTTATAATGCAGCTGAGGCAGTACATTATCCGAAGCATATGACACCACAGGAGTTGACAGAAGAATACTGGGCACTTTACAACAAAGTATTCTCCTATAAAAGTATCTTTAAAAGGACAATAGGTCATAGAGGTTTCTTAGAAAGACCACACAGAGGGCTTTTCTACCTTTATATTAATTTATTTTATAGATACCAAATCAAAAGGGGTATCACACCGAATATTATTTAACATGACTCGAATGATAGAAGCATAGAAAAGAGGAATAAGGATGAAAAATTGGCAGACAGGCGCAGTGGGTAAAAAATTTGTAGCATCGTATAGTGGAGGGAAAGATAGCTCTTTAGCTTTGTATAAAGCGATGCAAGAAGGCGAACTGGTAGGCATCATCTCGATGATGGAAGAAGAAGGTAAGAGGTCTAGATCCCATGGATTATCTCAGCGTTTATTACAAGCACAGGCAGAAGCTATCGGCACCACACTTCATATAGGATGTGCAAGCTGGGAAGGTTATGAAGAAGTGTTTGTAGGGTTATTGAAGGATGCTAAGGCTAAAGGGGCAGAAGTACTTGTGACAGGCGATATCGATGTACCGACCCATGAGTGTTGGCATGAGCGTGTGACAGATAGTGTGGGCTTAGGTCTTGGTATGCCATTATGGGAGATGGGGCATAGAGAGGTCGTGGACCGATTCGTAGAGCTTGGATTTGTGACTAAGATTGTGACCATTAACCTCAATAAAGGGATGAAAGAAGAAGACTTAGGGCGTGTGCTTACAAAAGCATATATCGAAGAACTGGAAGCAAGAGGTGTAGACCCTTGTGGAGAGGCTGGAGAATTCCATACCACAGTTATTGATGGACCTTTATTTAAGACGCCAATCTCTATTCAAGAGGGTGCCGTTACAAGACGAGGCGAATACATGTATTTAGAACTTTTGTTAAAATAAAAACAATTATAGACAACGGGTTGTAGAGTGACTATAATTGTGAGAGGCCTAAAAGATAGAGAAGGCCTCGAACAGAGAGAATGTGTAGAATGATTGACATCAGCAAAGGCTATACCCCGAAATGATAGTCTTTAGCATTGCGACACAAGATATATGCATGAGATAATAGAGAGAAAAATAAATTACCCCTTATTACAGTATAAACGGACAAATTATAATATATATCTGATAAGCAATAAAGAAGTAAAATTAAATACACGATAAATGATGAGAAGACACCAACTACCCGACAGTGTCTTCTTTTTTTTGTAGAAGAAAATATTGTCTGATAGCGCGTGTGGACATGAAAATTTGTCAATTCGTACAGACTATGATAGTATAGACCATGCATAATGCAAAAAATAATATACAGCAAGTACTAGCGATTACTAGGAGGATTATAAAATGGAACATTTACCAAACTGCCCAAAATGTGGTTCAGAATACACTTATGAAGATGGAAGTTTATATGTATGCCCAGAGTGTGCACATGAGTGGAGTCAATCAGCAGAAGCTACGGAAGACGAAAATGTAATCAAGGATGTGAATGGTAACGTCCTACAAGACGGCGACAGCGTAACAGTTGTTAAAGACCTAAAAGTAAAAGGTAGTTCATCTTCTATCAAAATCGGTACAAAAGTAAAGAATATCCGTCTGATTTATGATGCACAAGATGGTCATGATATAGACTGTAAAATCGATGGCTTTGGTGCGATGAAGCTTAAGTCTTCAGTCGTAAAAAAAGCATAATACAATAAAAAACATAATTAAATAAAAAAGGATACTTTTATTGAGAAAGTATCCTTTTTTATTTAATTAGAAAGTGGAGATGAAGTAGAAGGGGCAAGTGAATCACTAGGAATCACACCACCTAGAGAACGATATTTGCCAGGGCTTATACTTGTGTATTTCTTAAAACTCTTCAAGAAATAAAAATAATCATTATAGCCAATTTTTTCACTGATTTCAGTAAGAGAAAGCTTGCTGTCTAGGAGAAGTTCTTTGGCTTTCTGGATACGGAGTTGGCCGATATACTCGGTATAGGTCGTACTTGTTTCTTTTTTGAAGAGTTGGCTTACATAGCTTTGGCTAAGATGAAAGTTAGAGGCTATATCCGCTAGAGAGATATTATGCATATAGTTATGATTAATAAATTGCAGGATATAGATGAATGTATTGTTATGTGTGTTTTGAAGTTCAGTAGGAGAGAGGTCCTCGTGCAAAAGATCAATAAGGGAATTTAACATTTGCTTGAACGAATCAAACTTCTGATACAAGTCATCATAGCTATAGATAGAATAATCTTCTAACTCTAGCTGACTATAGTCCGTGCGATAGACCATAAATATATGCCATAGCTTCATGGAAAAATCTACAGAGAAATTGGAGTAATCATCTAAGGTATAGAGGCTAGAAAGCACCTCTTCTATATCTGCTACATGACGAGAGGTGAGCACACGCTTCAACTTATTAAGGAAGTTTTGTGAGTCAGATTGAGGCAGTGTATGACAGCATATAGGCGTATCGTAGAAGAAAAAGTGATAGGCCATAGCAATTGTCTTAGTAAGTGCTAGAGACAAGGTGTCCGTACCAATTGCTACGGGATAAATACCAATGCCTTTAATACCTAACGCAGTAAGCTTTTCGGGAGAAAGTGCTGAATAACCAAAGGGAGAGCTAGAGATATAAAGGTATCTATGCATGCCTAATTTGACTTTCTTATAAGGCATGGTGCTAGGACTAGGGAGTGCAGTAGCACCAATTGAAACCATCAGATAAAGCTTTTTGGGGTCTAGCTGACAACTCGAGATATAGGAATCAAGGAAAGGTATATCCCTACTTTCAATAGCATCCAGTATATCATAGCTCGAAGGATCTACATTTGAGGTATTAACAATAGCTTTGCGAAGGAGTGTTGTTAGTTCTGTATAGTCAAGTGGCTTGATACAGTAACCAAGCACATTATACTTGATAGCTTTCTGTGCATAAGTGAAATCAGCATAGCCACTAATGATAATAAGCTGTATATTAGGAAAATGATTGTAGATATAGTCACATAGATCAAGTCCGCTTATACCGGGCATACGAATATCTGTGATGACTAAATGGACTAGATTATTGCTTATATAATCTAAGGCATCAGCACCATTTTCAAAGGTAGCGACTATATCAAATCCCAATGCCTTCCAAGGGATTGAACTTATCAGGGATTTTACAATAAAAGACTCATCATCAATAATAATTACATTAAGCATAGGAACCTCCTTGAAGTAAAATAGGTAAAGAGACAGTAACTTTCGTACCAATATCTACGGTACTTTCAAAAAATAAGCCATAAGAATCACCATATTCCAATCGAATACGATTGTGAACATTAAGAATGCCAATGTGTATATGAGTAGAAGGTGCTTCGGTACTAGGCGCAGATAGTGCTGCATTTAACGCATCAAGTATATGAGGCGGTATACCTACGCCATCATCTTGAATCGTAATAGTGAGTATGTCGTCAGACACCGAACTACCAATATACAGGAGTCCTTGCCTTAGCTTAGGTTCTAGACCATGAAAGATGGCGTTTTCAATAAGAGGTTGCAGAATCATCTTAGGGACGAGTAGCTGTAACGTTTGTTGTGGCGTATTGTACAGGATATCAAATTTGCTATTAAATCTAATAAGCTGGATTGCCATATAGCATTTTATAATGCTAATCTCCTCTTCGAGATTTGTTTGATGAGTACCGCGAATGCTATAGTTAGAAATTTTGCCCATAGAAAATGCTATTTCAGCTATTTCAGGAGAGTTACTTTCAAGAGCAAGACCACGAATAGACTCAAGGGTGTTATGAAGAAAATGTGGGTTGATCTGGCTCCTAAGGTGAAGGATTTCTGCCTTGTTTTTTTGAATTTCTAGCTCATAGAGTCTAGTAGCAGTAGAAAAAAGCTGGGTGTTAAGAGAAGTTATTTCAGCCATCATCGTATTAAAGGAAGATGATAAGGCAGTAATCTCAGTACTACCTTCTAAAACGAGAGGTTGCTTGAGTTGCTTCATATTACCTTGGCTAATATCCTTAATAAAAAGATACATATTATTGAGAGGCCTTAAGATATTGGATAATATGAGAGCGATACTAAGGAGTGTAAAGAGGACAATAGCAGTTATAACAAGGGAACTAAGAAACAAGATATCTTTAAGTTGTAAAAGGAGTTGTTTCTTATCAATAGCACTGATGATATAATACGCCATTTCAGGAATGAAGGAAGTATGTATAAGAAAATCTGACGTATCAGTTGTCAAAGTTGTAGAGACTTCTTGGCTCTCAGAGAATACTTGTGGTGGAAGAATAGTATCTACAAAGCTTTGTGCATCTTCTGTGGTAAGGTTAAAAGGATAGATATTCTGAGATTTGTCTACTACCATGAAATACGTCGTATCGCCAAAAATATCTCTAGGAAGTGAATGGGCAAGTTCTGAAGGGTCTACAGAAATCAGGATATGACCTAAATGTATAGGGGGAGTAGAGCTATTCAATTGGGTAAACACATTTTTGTGAAAGACTAAATACTGCGTGTCGTCAGCCACAAAAAAAGAAGATGGCATAATACCTAAGCTATGGATGGCAGTTCCAGAGGATAGTGGAGCTGTCAGTGCCGTTATATAGTTATCATCAAAAAGGCCAGAATAGGAAAAATGCTCACCCACAAGTGCAATATCTACAATATCCTCGTTCATAATACCAATAGAAAGCATAAGGTCATTGATATTATTAAGATGGCCCATTGTATCAGCGGTAAAGGGGTCTAAAAATAAGCGTTCAATATTTGGATCGAATAGTAAAAAATCATAGAGAGTATAAACTTTTTTATAAATATAATCAATTTCAGACTCAAAGTGCTGTGCACTCGAAGTCGCATAAGAAATTTGTTTTTCAAAAAGTAAGTTTTTGATGCCTAATGTAAGAGAAACAGTAAGTATGGAACAAATCACAATAAAGCAACAAGAAAGAATGAAAAACTTCTTTTTTAAAGAATAATGCTGATAAAATTTCATGATGTCCTCCGATTAAGGATGTATTAATGTTATGTCTACACAAATTATACTATAAAATACAATTAGTAAAAATGCAATAATTTTAGGTCATATAAACAAAATACATATTTAAATAATTATATTACATAAATAAAAACGTGAGTTCATTTATTTAAAATGAATAAAATATTAAAATATAAAATATAAAAACCAGTAAAAGTGAACATAAACGAAAAGGACGGAGGAAAAAGGATGAAAGTTGCAAAAGTAAAACACGCAAATGAAGTGCAACAAGAGAAATTCTGGAGTAAAAAAACTTGGCAAAGAGTTAAAAATGATAGGATGCTTTATTTAATTTTCTTGCCAGTATTAATATGGTATATTATGTTTTGCTATGTGCCAATGGGGGGACTTACACTAGCATTTAAGGAATTTAGATATGATGCAGGCTTATGGAATAGTCCTTGGATAGGATTTGAAAATTTTAGAATGATGTTTGAGGATGCAGAGTTCTGGCGAGCATTTAAAAATACACTTATTTTTAGTGCAGGAAAGATTCTTTTCCATTTTCCAATACCAATTATCATTGCTATTTTACTCAATGAGATTAGAAGTACGAGACTTAAGCGATTTTATCAAACAGTATTTACATTCCCACACTTTATATCATGGGTTGTATTAGCAGGAGTCCTTACAAATATGTTTGCATCAAATGGTATCATTAACCAGGTAGTAGGAAGCATGGGTATGGAAACTGTTGCACCGCTTGTTTCAGAGACAGCTTTTAGGCCATTTATATGGATATCGAATATATGGAAAGAGCTGGGATGGGATTCAATTATTTACCTAGCGGCTTTTGCAAGTATTGATCCAGGGCTATATGAAGCGGCTGGAATAGATGGTGCCAATAGATGGCAGAAGATACTCCATGTATCATGGCCAGGTATCAAAACAACAGTAGCTATTATGTTCATTCTAACAGTTGGACAGATTATGACAAACGGGGCAAACTTTGACCAAATATTTAACTTATACTCATCACCAGTGTACTCTGTTGCAGATACAATCGATACTTATGTATTTAGAAAGTCCTTTGTAACGGGTGGTAACTTCGGGTATACAACAGCTCTTGGATTATTCAAGTCAGTTATCGGAGTCATTTTATTAACTACAGCCAATAAGATAGTCACCAAAAATGGTGAACAAGGTCTATTCTAAGGGGGGAGAACATGAAGAAAAAAAGATTTAAGTCCATTTCAACCTTTGATGTTGTACTTATTTTAGTACTTACATTACTCGCGTTGATTACAATTTATCCGTTTTATAATGTACTTATTACATCCGTAGCAAATACAAAATCCATAGCAGAGCATACACCATATCTCTTGCCGCATGTAGTTGACTTCACAGGCTATAAGACTATTTTAGAAGATCCTTATTTCTTTAAATCAGTGGGGGTAACGGTCTTTATCACTATTGTAGGAACAGCAGTAAATATGTTCTTGTCTGTATCAGGTGCCTATGTATTATCCAAAAAGGATTTAGTAGGACGAAAAGTATTCTTATGGATAGTACTGTTCACGATGTTATTCAACGGCGGACTTGTACCTACATATCTGGTAATTAAAGATTACGGGCTTGTAAATAGTGTGTGGTCGATGATTTTACCATGGGCAATTAGTACTTACTATATGATTATCATGAAAAACTACTTTATGAACTTGCCACCAAGCTTAATTGAAGCAGCTAAGATAGATGGAGCAAATGAATTTACAATATTACTTAAAGTTATTTTACCAATATCGATACCATTCATGGCAACCTTTGCACTCTTCTACTCAGTAGAAAGATGGAATGAATGGTGGAATGCAATGCTTTATATCAACCAAAAAGACCTTATGCCATTACAGATGTACCTAAGAGAAATTCTTATCAACTTCAACCAACAACTTGCGACTCAAGCACAAGCTATCGTAGGTAGTGGAAGCAAAGTATACGTTCAATCTGTGCAAATGGCAACAATAGTTGTATCCACACTTCCAGTATTATGTATCTATCCTTTCGTACAAAAACATTTTGCTAAAGGAGTAATGGTAGGTGCAGTAAAAGAGTAGCAAGCAATAGTATATATTCTTTTTAATAATAATAAACATTTTAGGAGGAGAAGGTATGAAAAAAACAAAAAAATGGTTAGCATTATTTGCAGCACAAGTACTTGTAGTAGGCACATTAGCAGGATGTGGTAGTGCCAACAATACATCAAGTGGAAGTGGTAAGGAAGATTCGGGAAAACCTATGGAAATTTCTATCGCACACTGGGACATTGAAAAAGGTCTTGCAGGTGGAGCAAATGATAAAGTACTTAAGACAATTGAAGACAAATTCAATGTTAAGTTTGTACCAATGAACGTTACATGGGATGACTATGTACAAAAGATTCAATTATGGGCAGCATCAGATAGTTTACCAGATATTTTCTCAGTAGACGCTATTGGCACATCTTTCTATCATACTTGGATTTCTCAAGGTGTTGTTAAAGGTTTACCAGCAGATTTATCGAAATATGAGAATCTTAATGAGTATGTAAAAGCAGATGATATTGAAGCACTCAAAATAGATGGTCAACTTTACTGTATTCCAAGAAAGACATATCCGAATAATACATGGAATGCAATTGATAGAACAGTTGCCTATAGATGGGACTTAGCACAAGCAGCAGGCGTAACGAAAGAACCAGAAACATGGGAAGAATTCGAAGACATGATGCTAAAAATTATCAAAGCAGATCCAGAAGGTAAGAAGATTGCTGGACTTACAACAACAGCGACATCATTATTAGATGGTTTATTCTTCACATATAGCTTACCACTAGCAATGTCAGATGGTAGCGGTAGCGACTACAAATGGGTAGAAAAAGATGGCCAATACATCCCAGCTTATTTTGCAGGTGATGCTGTTGCAACATTCCAACTTGCAAGGGACTTATACAAATCAGGTGCTATTGAGCCAGATATTGCATTAACTAAATTACAGCAGGCACAAGACAAATTTTTACAAGGACAATCAGTAGCAATCCTTCGCCCAGGCGGACCAGAAACACTTTATGATTATGCAGGTAAGTTCTGGGGAGATATCTACGAAGGAAGAGATGTCTTTGAAGATGTAAAAATTCTTAAATTATTACCAGGACAAGATGGTAATAAATATTACCCAGTATTTAGAACATCATGGTCAGAGTCTTATATTTCATCTAAGGTGAAAGACGACAAATTAGATCGTATCCTACAAATCTATGATTACATGATTTCTGATGAAGGAAGTAACCTTATTGACTACGGTATTGAAGGTGAAGATTTTGAAATAGTAGATGGTAAAGTTGTACTTAAGGTGGATAATATATCAGATAAATATTCTTCATCAAGTGTATTAAATACAATCGCACAGTGGACAAAGAGCGTATGGAATGAAAATGTACCAGCACGTACACCAGAAGGATACAGAGAGTTATCTTTTGATAAGTACAATGAAGCGGTAGAAGAAGGAACACTTCCAGAGTTTGATATGCGCTATACATACTTATCAACACCACTTAAGGATAAATTCGTAATTAAGCCAGCAGAAGATCTTCTTAACATTATGATGGGAAGCGAACCAGTAGAGAAAATGTACAAAGATTTATTAGATAAATATGAACAACAAGGGTTATCAGCAATGATTAAAGAAGTTAATGATGTAGCAAAGGAAAAAGGATGGCAGTAAGCCGATAAAGTAATAGGGGGAGAGAGTGGGGGATTTGTGTCCACTCTCTTTCTAATAAAAAAATAGAGAGATGGAGATAGGACATGAAAACAGTAGTAAAAAGAGAACTGATGGAAATATTAGGTGCAAATTTTGGCGAGTGCAATCCACTTCCTTTATTAAGAGAAGTGCAGCAAGATAAAGATATTTTAACCAATGGCACATTAAAAGATGAAGAACAAGTGCTGTTAGGTAAGAATATAGGTGTAAGAGTTCTACCATACCTTATGCAGAATCGTTACAATCGTGAGAAGGCAACAATGCAAGTTGAAACGATTGTATTAGAAAATGACTATTTAAAAGCAACTTTCTTACCGGGGTATGGTGGTAGATTATTTAGCTTATACAGTAAAGAACTTGAAAGAGAATTACTCTTCAAAAATCCAGTACTACAACCTTCAAATATCGCAATACGTGATGCATGGTTCTCAGGTGGGATTGAGTGGAACATTGGAAGAATAGGTCATAGTGTAACGACTAGTGATAACCTATTTGTAGGTGTAGCAAAAGATGATGAGGGTAATGAGTTTATCAGAATGTACGAGTTCGAGAGACAAAATAGACTCTTCTGGCAAATTGATATCCACCTACCTAAAGATGCTAAGGAGCTTTGGACTTATGTGCGTATTGTTAATCCAGACCAAGAAGCAAAGCATCTCTACTGGTGGACAAATATAGCAGTACCTCTTACAGAAAAAACACGTGTGTTTTCACACAGCCAAGAAGCTTTTTATATCGAGCCATTTGAGCCAAAGACAAAGAGTCAGCGCTATGGTCATGGCACACTTCCACATATCAAAGAGATGTCAGCAAATGATGTGACATTCCCAGAGCAAATCCCTTATGGTAGTGAGTACTTCTTCCAAAATGAAGAATCATTAGAGACACCATGGGAAGCTGTAGCCTATGAAGATGGACATATGTTCTTCGAGTGTTCAACACAGCCACTTCGTATCCGTAAGATGTTTACATGGGGTAATTCAAATGGGGGCAAGAATTGGCAAGATTTCTTAGCACTTCCAGGTCAAGGTGACTACGTAGAGATTCAAGGTGGTTTTGCACCAAGCCAATTACATGGCTATCGTATTGAAGGGCAAGAAACAATTGCTTTCACACAAGTATTTAAAGGAAGTACACTTGAAGCCATAGATTATACTGATGCAGACTACGCAAAAGTATGTAAACAAGTAGAAGAAGTTGTATACAAGGAAATAAGTCCAGAACTTGTGAATGCAAGACATAAGCAGTTCACAGCCTATGGTGAAAGAGCATTAGATCAGATTGTGTATGAGGGTAGTGGCTATGGTGCGCTAGAAGCACTTAGAAGTGGTGTGGTGGCACCAAGTGGTCTTGTGTTTAATGAAGAGACACTTCAAGCAAGTGAAAAGGCATGGGTACAGATGCTTCAAGAAAAGACATTCCCTACAGTTTCAAAAGGTGCGAAGCCAGCAAGTTACTTGACAGATACAAGATGGGCAGAGGTATTTGAAGAAGTAGCAGAAGGAGCACAAGATAACTGGGCATTCTGGTACCATTATAGTATTTTCAATTTTGAAAATGGGGATATCGATAAGAGCTTACAAGCAATCAATCACTCATTAGCTATAGAGAAGACTGCATGGGCAAGTTATGCAAAAGCGATGATTTTTGAACGCATTGGTCAAGCACAAGGCTACCAAGAACTATTAGAAGATGCCTATACATTAGGGCAACAGTACTTCGATGGCTTTGTAGATAAGTTGATGCAACATTACACAGAAGTAGGGGAATACCAAAAAGCTTATGACCTTTACCAAAAAGAAAAAGATGCAGATGTAACAGGAAAGTTACGTATGTTTGCAGCGAAGGCAGGCTTAGAACTAGGAGACTTTACTTTAGCAGATGAGCTTTATACAAAAGAAGTTTCAACTATCCGAGAAGGAGAAAATAACTATACAACCATGTGGTTTGAGTGGTATGCAAGAAAATATGCGGTAGAACACAATGTACCTTATACAGAAGCATTGTTAAAAGAAGTAACAAAAGATATTGAGCCTCCAAAGCATCTAGACTTTAGAATGAATGCAACCATTAGAGGATAAGAAGGAGAGAATAAGATGACGACATTAAAAGGTTATGTGACCTATAAAGAAGAATGGGTATATCCCGATGTAGACTTAAAGGAACTGCCAGAACACTTACATTTTGCAATGCCATCGAATGGAAGAAGAGGTATCCAGTTTGTATTAGGTACAAGCGAAAGTGATATACAGGTAGAAATAGAAGGTGCAGTTGACCACGAATTGTTTGAGCTTGTACATATTCCAGTAGAATATAATACGATAAGTGATGAAGAACAAGGTGGACAATTTGTTCAACTTGATTATAGTTTACAAAAGCCAGAGCAAAGTACAAGAAAGGCACCTTTTGATGTTTATGATTGTCTTAAACCAGTAGAAGGAAATGTACCCAGCAAAAATCAGCGTGCAGCCTTTTATATCACAATGCAGCCTCAAGAGGGAAAAACAGGTACGATACCAGTAACTATTACCCTAAGAGCAGATAGCAAAGTACATCAAATTGCTGTAGAACTTAAGGTGTATAATGTGGCGATTCCGGAGGAAAAACTACAAATTACAAACTGGTTCAACTTAGAAAATATGGCAAAGTACCATCAGTGTGCATATGGAAGTCATGAGCATTTAGAAATGATTAGAAAATATGCTAAGGCCATGAGAAGACTTAGACAAACACACTTCTTCATAAGTATTGATGAGAGAAGTATCGTTGATAAAGCGAAATGGACATTTAATTTTGACTACTTAAAGCCATTTATTGAAATTTTCTTTGAAGAAGGCTTACAGACTATGGAGCTAGGTTATATAGCTACAAGAAGTCCAAACTACACAGGCAAAGATTTCAACTTTGTATTAGATAATACACTTTCTCTTGAGACAATGGAAGGCTATCTAGTGATGAACCGTTATCTAAAAGCCATTAGAGACTTCTTAAAAGAGAATAAATGGGAAGATAAAGTTGTCTTCCACATTTCAGATGAGCCAGATGTGCATACGACTGATGAAGCAATTTTAGAAGAACGTAAGCGCATTTACTATATGATGACAAGCCAATTACGTAAGTATATTCCAGGTGTTAAAATCATAGAGGCTGTAGGTACACCTAAATTTAAGGGTGGTATCGATATATGGGTTCCATTATCAGCAAGCTATGAGAAGCAGAAAGAGGCGTTCGACCAGCTGATTGAAAATGGTGAAGAAGTATGGAATTATGTATGTTGCTCGCCAGCAGGTAAGTACCTTAATCGTTTCTTAGACTTTGCACTCATCAAAAATAGACTTCTTTTCTGGAGTTGTTCAGCATATAGGTTGACAGGTTTCTTACACTGGGGACTTAATATGTATCTATATGATATGAATCCATTTGAAGCAACAAGTTGCCACAATGATACAGGGCTTGGTACCAACTTCCCATGTGGTGATGCATTCCTTGTGTATCCAGGCACAGATGGTCCATGGCTTTCAATGCGCTTAGAAGCACAAAGAAGAGGTGCTGAAGATTGTGAACTTCTCAATTTATTAAGAGAAAAAGACTACCAAGCTTATGAGCGTATTGTTTCAGCGGTGTTCCAAGATAACCAACATTATCTAGAGGATGTAGATGGCTTTGAAGCATACTATGAAGAGCTTTTAGATGCATTAAGTAAATAGACTACTAGCAAAAAGATAATAATAAAAAAAGAGGTTGTTGTGAAACTTAAGTGTTTCACAACAACTTCTTTTTTGTTAAAGTATAAAGATTAAAGCTAAGATAGCTACGCCAACAGCCTTAACAATAGCCATTGTTTTTTGTTTCTTCACATCTTCTAGAATCTGATCTTCAGATTTGACAGAAAGAAGAGAAGTCTTACCAGCTTGATGTGCTTTACCAAAATAAAACTCATTGCCCATTTTGTAGAGTTCACCAAGGATGTACAGTGGTTGAGATTCTCTTAGGATAGATTCTTTTAACCTAAAACCAAGGAAGTCAGAGCCACCACGGAAGTCCGTAAAGTGGGTACGCGCAAACTGCGAATTTTTTTGTTCGAAGCGGTCACATCCTTGTGTGAGTTCCACATGACTATCAAAACTTTGAAGGTCTAGATAGATAGGTGTACTAATGCTATTATCTTTGATCCATAAAGGATTGGAACTAGCATCACTAGCAAGCTCGTGCTCAACCTTTACTGTACGTGTGTGACGCTTGTTATTGCTATCATATGTAACTTTTGTTTCTTGAGTCACAGAGAAACATTCATTGGTATAGTAAACAACATTTTGACCACTAAAAGGAGCAGTAATGGAACGGTCGCTATGAGCCGTTACTTTGATTTCAGCGTAGTGGCGATAATTAGGATCACTAAAAGACATATCGTTTAAAATATCAATCGCATCTTTTAGGGAAGAGGTTTGCATATAGCTAATATCCAAGCTTTTTTCGTCAGCTTTTTTGAAGGCATAGAAGACATCCCCCCCACAGCCTAGTAGAACAACAAGAAAAATAAGTATATTCATTTTAGCACCTCTTAGTTTGTAGAATCCGTATTCATTTCTTGCATTAAACGAGCAAACTCAGCATCAACAGCACTGTTTTTTTCAAGTTCTTTGAACTCGTCTTTGGCAAAAGTCGTATCACTAGAGATATCACTGAAAGCTTGAGCTTGGGCTTCTTTTTCTTCGATTTTACGTTCCATTTTTTCAAGTTTAGAGAATGCGCTAGAGCTGTCTGTACCACTAATAGCTTGAGCAATGTCTTTTTGAGCTTCAGCAGTACGTGCACGAGCGATAAGGATGTTTTGCTGAGAACGTGCCTCTTCCAGTTTTGCACGAAGTGTTTCTACACGTGAGCGGAGTTCTACAACTTGGCTGTGCATTGTATCGTATGAAGTCTGGAATGCACTGATGTTTTGGTCGGCAGATACTTTGCCTTCAAGCGCTTTTTTAGCAAGTTCTTGATTGCCAGCTTTAAGTGCCATCTTTGCTTTTTCTTCCCACTCAGCTGATGTAGATTTTGCTTTTTCTAACGTATTGAGCGCAGCTTTTTCACTTGCCATTGCTTGCCCAAGTGCTTGTGTAGCTTGTGTTACTTGCTTTTCCATATCAATGATAGATTGCTTGATCATTTTTTCAGGATCTTCAGCTTTGTCTAACATATCATTTACATTTGCTTTAAATAAATCTCCGATTCTTCCAAAAATAGACATACTTCATACACTCCTTTGATTATCATTTAATTTTTCTTTTTAGGGGGAAATAATCCTTTGGTCATAAGGCCTAGACCAGC